>JAHFUF010000003.1 GCA_023265235.1 Blastocatellia bacterium | reverse complement strand
TTGTTTTGGTTCAGTGGAAAATGTACCTGGGGTAGCGAACAAAAGACAAAGTTAAAAAGTTAGCTTAAGCAAAAGCATTAAGCAGAAATTTTAGAAGATCTAAGATTACGAGCCAAAAGAAGTTTATCTTTGCGCTCGGCAAAAATAGTTTCAGATTTACCCTGCAATTTATCAAAAGGAGAAAGGTAAGAAATAGCAGAGTGTAAACGTTCACAATTATAATAATGAACATAATGAGAAAGCAACCTCAGAGCATCATCTAAAGAAAGAGGACAGTTAGGGCGAATGCACTCAGATTTTAAGGAACGGTGAAAACGCTCAATTTTCCCATTACTTTGAGGATAATAAGGAGAAGTACGAACATGAGTCATTTCCATAACATTGATAAACTCCTTAAAATCTCTGGCAATAAATTGAGGTCCATTGTCAGAAATAATTCTAGGAGAAGTTTTTGGAAAAAGTTCACGGGCTTTTTGAAGAATTATTTCTAAATCGACTTCAGTTATATGTTCTTTAAGCTCCCAATGAACAATATAGCGACTCCATCCATCCAAAACAGAACACAAGTAAAAAAGTTGAGCAAATTCTGATGTAAGCTATATCTATATGCCAATGCTGATGAGAAAAAGTTGGTTGTTCAAAGCCAGTTCCTTTTTTGCTGGTCTTTCTAGCCCAACTTTTTAATAAATTAGCAGATTTTAGAACTCGATAAACCGAACTTGGGCTAACTGCTACTATATTTGCATCTATCATCATATAAGTTACTCGTCTATATCCTTCTTCTTTATTTTCTAAATAAAATTTGATGATTGCTTTTTTTTCCCACTCTAGCAACCATCCCTCTTTTGGCTGCTTACTATTATGGCTATTTTCTTTACCCTCTCTCCTTTTCCAGTTACTAAACTTGCTTCTCTTTATTCCTATCCATAATACTAACTTTTTTAGGGGCAACTCTGCTCGCTGTGACCAGTAGAAAATAAATTTGATGATTTCGTCTCTCAATTTTCTACTTATCCACTTTTTTATTAGAGTACCCCAACTTCTTTTTTTACTTTAATTAACTCCTCCATCAATTCTGATACTACTTCGTTTTTACGTACTAGTTTTTCCTCTAGATTTTTAATTTTCTCATCTTTATCTTTATCTTTATCTTTATCTTTATCTTTGCCAATATGAGCTTGATTATTTGAACTAACTTTCGGCTCAAATACTACTCGCCCTCTCTCAAAAAATTCTTGCTGCCATCTATAAAATAACTTTGGTTGTAATCGATTTTCTTCACAGATTTTTGAGATTGCTTCTTTTTCTATCAAATGTTTTCTTAATAGGGATACTTTCTCGGCTGGTGTATATTTTCTTTTAGTTTTTTCTGACATGGTTAGTTTCCTTTCTTTAAGTTGTTATTGTCCATTCCAGCTACCTTTCTGTCCATTTTCACTTGAAGCAAAACACTGTTATAATTGATGACTACTTAATACAAACTAAGTCCTGCGTTTTATCGGGAGGTGAATTAACTTGTAAGCTATCGATCACAAATAATGGGACAAATCGAGCTATTAGTATGAAAAATGGTGGAGATGCTTATGCAATACTTGATGATGGAAGCCAAGTCAAACAAGCTTTCTTAAAACTAGGAGAACATATTAATTATGATTTATATTCCGGTGTAGAAATTCTTAGAGGTAAAACACTAGAGCTTGTTGTTACATTTCGTGGAGTTCCCCAAAATATATCTAAAATCGCTGAACTTAATTTTCAGATATCTTTTCCTACTCCAGAACGCCGAGTTGAAATTGAAAATATACATATACAAAAGTAATTAAAATACTCTTTACAAAAATCTTAAAATTGTAAAACTATTATTTCTAGGATAATTACGGTAGCTAATCATGAAATACTGCATTATAGCCTTTATTTTCCTTCTACTGTGTTCTTCTCTTTCCTATGCTCGTGATCGTGCTTTAATCATTGGTATTTCGACTTACAAGCATAGCGATAAAGGGCTACGTCCTCTTTTCGGTGCTGTCCCAGATGCAAAACGTATGGAAAGCTTTATAACTGACAAACTTGGCTTTGCTAACTCAGATATCAAGCTTTTGCTCAATGAACAAGCAACTGCAACAGAAATAGAAAATACTTTTTGTACTTGGTTAATCACCGATACAAAACCAGGTGATAGAGTGTTTTTCTTTTTTGCTGGCCATGGCTCTCAGATAAAGGATGATAACGGTGATGAAGAAGATAAAATGGATGAAACTATTGTTGCTTATGATGCTGACCCTAAGACCCAAGCTAATGAAATTCGAGATGATGTTTTTGAAAAGTTCATTTCTCAGCTTGGTGGTAGGAAAGCAGTATTGATTTTTGATAGTTGTCATTCTGGTACAATATCTCGTAGTACTCTATCCACCAAAGATTTAGCACAAAGCACTGTTCGTTATTTGCCAACACCTGACCAACTTCAAGAAATAGAAACTATTACTAGGTCTACGCGTGGTTCAAACGCTCAGGACAATGACAGTCTAGGCTATACAATATTGCCACAAATTAATAAGAGTAGTGTTAGTCGCTCTAACCAAGCGTCTTCACCTTTTGTTGATATTTCAAAGATTAATAACCCTGATGGTATAGTAATACTAAGTGCAGCAGCAGCTTATCAACCAGCACAAGAATTTATTTCTGATAGCAAGGCTTATGGAGTTTTTTCTTATTTTTTTGTAGAACTGCAAAAAGATAAACTCCTTTCTTTAGATACTTTAGAGGAAACAATTACTAAAAATATAGAAAAACTAAAAGAACAACAAAAAATTAAGTACTATCAAAACCCATACTTTGAAATTATTTCTCCTCCCTCACTAAAAACATTACCTGTATTTGGAGTAACAGCTAATAAGCCTATTGTAAAACCAGAAATATTAACCAGTTCTCCAATACCTACCCTTTCAATTCCTAGCCAATTTGCTAGTCTAATAAATACTAACTCTAAGATTAATATTATAGTTAATACCACAGAGCAAAAAACTGATTACAAATTAGGGGAGAAAATTTCTTACAAAATAAAAACCGATGTTGAAGGTTATTTACATTTGCTTATTTTCACTAAAACATTAGATAAAAAAGAATCCGTTGTTTGTATTTTTCCTAATAAAGAATATTCCTATAATTTTATTACACCAGGTATAATTTCTATACCACAAAATACAGGAGATTTTGGCTTAACAGTTAGTGCGCCTGTTGGTCAAGATACGGTTGTCGCTTTGTTATCAACTGTGCCTCTCAACTTTCATAATAAGGTCTTATCTGAAGATTTATCTTGGAAAGAAGTATTTTCTCTCATCACAGAAAAATTAGAAAAAACTATGTTAGAAGCCAATAAGCAAAAAAGTGGCTCTACTACCAAAATTAAATTTGATTGGCAAACAGCTTTTATAGTATTAACCTCCTCTGAATAGAAAAAAACTATACACAGTTATCTTTATTATTGTAAATAATTGTAGTATTATTGTCGCTCCTAATTGCTTCTTTAATAATTAGTAATTACATTAACTAGCAATATACTCGTAAGTAAATAATTTAGAGGGCTAATGAGTTTCAACTACAACTCTCCACTAGATGAGTTTGCTCAAAAATTTCCTACGTTGCTTAAAAAACTTTGTATTTTTTTCTATCGCAAAGGTTTAAGTAACCAGGCAGAGGATCTTGCTAGTGAAGTTATGAGTGCTTTGTTTAAAAAAATCAATGCTAAGCATCCTATTGAAAATATTGAAGCTTTTGCTTTTGGGATAGCTAAACATCTTGCTATAGATATGTATAAAAAGCTTCAAAAAGCACCTGAATCTTTAGAGGATATAAAAGCTGAATATCCACAAAAAGGAAATTCATTAGATGATGTATTAATCCAGAAACAATATTTGCAATACGTAAGAAAATGTGCTGATAATCTCGCGTTGTCCCTAAACGACCGTCTTATTTTCTTTTCCGATGATTTAGATAAAGATGATGTTCTTGCAGAACAAATAGGATTAACTGTAGTAAATCTTCGTGTAAAAAGATTTCGTATTAAAACAGCAATGCTAAAATGCGTAAGCAAATATCTAAAACCTAAAACCTAAAAAACTGTCTTAGCCCAGCCCAGAGATAAATCACTGGGCTATTGTCAAATGTCCTGTTAAGGGCATTAAAGACTTAAGATTTTTTAGAATCAATAAGTTTACAAAACAAATTCCATATATATTTAATTGACAACTATTTAGACTTCTTATTAACAGCAACTGAAAATTGATAGACATCTAAATCCTTTACCTTAGAACCACTATCGCTAATTCCATTTAGAACTAGAATATAATCTCCAGAATTAAATTGTGTAGCAGGTAGTTCAAATGCCAATACTTTTGCGTTAGGATTAGGGACAAAAATTAGCTTGCCTGGTTCAACAACATTTTCCTTAATATCTGTTATTTTGATTTCAAATGTTTTGTATTGTGAAGTCTTCTTTGTATCTAGTTTAAGCTGCATTTTTATAGTTTTAATGTTTTGTGGTAAAACTAATTCGTTTCCTTTCTGACCTTCACCCCTACTTGATAATCCTGGTATTAATAAAAAACTCGCTATTGTAGAAGCTAAAGTAGTATCAGTTTTTTTAATAGATTCCAAACCAATATTTAATTTTTTCACATTCTCTAAGTCTTGTTTTAACGTTTCTATTTCTCCTATACTCGCTAATCGTTCTTTTTCTTTTTGCTCTTTTTCTTCTTCACTAATTAGTTTTTTTTCTTCAGCTTTTGATAATTTAATCTGTGTTTCGCCTAACTCTTTTTGCAGGTCAAGTATTTTTAGTAACGTAATTGGCATAAATATAATTGCTATTAACCCTGCGGCAAAAGATAATCTTAACGGAAATGATTGTTCAAAAGCCTCTTTTATTACAGTAAAGAAAGATTTTTGTTTATCAGCTATTTTTCTAGTTTCTACACTTACATTTGTAACAGGTTCTGGCAAATAATCGGAACGGTATGTAGTAATGAATTCTGTCAAAAGTTTCTGTTCTTGTACTTTTTGATAGCGTTGTTGGCTAACCAAGTAGTGTTTTTCAAATCTAGCTTTATCTGTTGCAGACAAACGATTACTAACATATTTCTCAACTAAACGATCCTCTGTTATTTCCATTAACTCAAAGACAGATTCATCTGTAAAATACGATTCTTCAAAAGAATCAGCTTTTTCATCAGATAAACCTCCTAAAAAATATTCTATAATTTCTTTTTCGCTTATATCTTTTTTCAATTTATTACTCCCTACTCATTTTGTACTGTTCTAAAAACTTCAGTTTTTTTATCCTTCTATATTGTTTGTCTGTTTGGGCTGTTAAACATTACAGGTTTTCTTAAAAATTTTTCATGCGCTCGCTTCGCTCGCTTAAGTGTATAAGGATAAAGAGTACAAATAATTACCTAAGAGTCCTCGCAGCCCCAACAACAACCCGAAACCCGATGTAGTTGATAAGGATGCCCGGCGCGTTCCTGCTGCGGAAGGCAGAACGGCAGACGTTAGCATTGTTGTTCCACGAACCACCGCGCAAGACCCGGCCACTATTATCAGCCCCACTCTCCCACGCACTTCCATCTGTTGGTGCTCCTTTATAGCTATCATGCCACCCATCTTCACACCATTCCAATACATTACCGTGCATGTCATATATCCCATATCCATTTGCTATTCTTAAACTTCCTACTTTTACTGTTTTTTTTCTGTATTCTCCTTTTGTTGCTGTCCCATATGAATAATCTCCATTATAGTTTACTACATCTGGCGTTATTGTTTCCCCTAACCCAAATACTGTTTTTGTCCCTCCTCTTGCTGCATATTCCCATTCTGCTTCACTTGGCAACCTGTATTCCCTTCCTATTTTTTCACTCAACTTCTTACAAAACTCTTTTGCTTTTTCCCAGCTTACGTTCTCCACTGGCAAATTATCATCTCCCTTAAAGTCGCTTGGGTTACTTCCCATTATTGCTTTCCATTGCCCTTGTGTTACCTCATATTTTCCTATATAAAACCCTTCTATTTTTACTTGATGCTGTGGATACTCATCACCATATGTACTGGCCTCTGTTTCTAGTGACCCCATCATAAATGTCCCCCCAGCTATTTCCACCATTTCTAGCTTTACCCCTTTTCCTAAACCCTCTTCATAAAAACTTGCTTGCTTGTTTTCTCGATTTTTGACATACCCTTTATCATCTATTGTCACCGTTTCATAATTATAGCTTCTCATCATTGGGGCTACTGCTTTTCCTACTGGTCTGTAACTTGCTACTGGTATAGAACTGCCATTTGTACTAGCTCCAACTGTATTAGCACTTTCACTAGGATTACTGCTAACAATTGTTTTGCCTAAGCTCATTTCTGTTTTTACCCCTGCTACTAACTCAATTTGTTCTACTACATCTTTTTCTCCTCCTACTCGCCCTATTATCTCTATTATTTTACCTGCTTCCATATTTTTAATTGTTATTTTTTCTCCTACTGCTTTTGATTTCGCTACTACTTCCTTATCTAATAATATTTCCATATCTTTACGATTTGCTGTTATTACTAGTGTGCCTACTGGTACTTCTCTTTCTATTTCCATTTTGGGTTTTGGTTTTGTTATTCCTACTACCTTTGTATCTACTAATGCAAATACAAAATCACCTTTGTCTAAATTGGGATCACGGATAGTGCCATATCTAGGAGTTTGACTACGATTAGAATAATTTGTTACTTGTGTTTCTAAAAAAGCCCCTAATTCATTACCTGTAATAAAATTATTTCCATCTAAATCAGCTTCTCCTTTTAATCCTTCAACAAATTGTTGGCAGAAAACACTATTATCAGGAACTTCTTGTTCAGCAGTTCCTGCGGTAATAAATTGGCGCACAGGTCTAGAAGTTTTGCTACTAATGATTGGCGGCACGGCTCTACTTCTTGGCTCAAATAATGTCCCTGAAAAACAGCTATCAAACACAAATAAGGCATGCTTAGAACGTATTTGACGAGCATAGTTTTCTATTTCGCTCATACTTATTGCTTTTTCTATAAACCCACCAAGATCTTTTTTAGGTAATGGTGCGTCTACAGGCACTATATAACCCAAATTTGAGCCATTATTTTTTTCTGTATATCCATGTCCTGCATAATAAACGACTATTCTATTTCCCTCTTTTATCCCATAACGACTAATAAATTTTCTCATCATTTGATCTAACTGTTCTCTAGTTGGATCAATTAATATTTCTACCTCAAACCCATGTTCTTTTAATGCTGTTGTAACTTTATTAACATCTGTATTTACTCCTTCTAGGTTTGACCAACCATTTGTGTAATGACTCGCTCCTATTACTAGTGCATAACTTCCTTCATATAAATTTAAGATACCTTCTTCTGTTTTTATCTTTACTACAGCCTGCCCTCTGGTGTTTTGACTTAAACCCATTCTTAAAGACAAACCTATTAACATTACAACACAAATGGTTAATAACAACCTTCTCATAAGCCACTCCTTAGCGTAACTAAACTTATTATTTTAATTGATATAACACTCTCAAGTTAAAAACCTTTCAGATTTTTAATTTGGGAGTGTTTATTATTTCTTTACTATTTTTACTATTTTTATGCAAACCCACAACTACATTAGACATCTTGCAAAAGTAGTTTAGCCACATTGATTTCGTAGGTCTAAATCAATGCCTAAGTTATCACTATTTATGATAAAGCTTAAGAATACTGACTATACTATCTTGTCTATTTATTGCTGTAGGCTTCACTTTTACAGAATTACTAGTATTTGTGATACTAGTGCTAGTGCTATTACTATTACTATTATGATTAGAATCCTTATTGGCTATTAATTGGCTATCAGGAACGTAGTCTATATCTTTAGCCCTTTCTTGCAATTGTTCCAAAACCTCATTTTCTAGTTCAGTATTTGTTGTAGTATTGTTTGTATTATTTGTATTGTTTGTATTGTCAGTTTGGTTAACTATGTTTCCTGTTGCGGTATCATTAATACTATTGTTGGCTTCTGTACTTGTATTAATACCAGTGCTAGCATTTGCACTAGCATTCGCTTGATTTAAGCTATTATTACCACCTACTTGATTATATTTTCTTAAATTTGTAATAAGCTCAATTTGTTGAAACAATTTAAGCTCTGGTTTTAGCGCGAATAGAGCATAAACTGTTTCCACTCCTGGTTTTTTATCAAAAACAAACCAACCATTAGCAGGAATAGTTACTTCTTTGTCAGCCTTAATTTTATTAGTACCTCCATTAATTCGCGCATCAGGATAAAGTGCTTTTTTACTACCTGTACTGCCATTAAGTAAGAGGTATAAATAGCCCTCTTTATTTGTTTTAACTGTTACTCTAATAGAATCACCACTACGAAAAGCTTGTGTTGGGCTAGTCTTTATAGGCTTTCCATTAGCGTCTTTTTTCCAAATAGATAATTCTAATTGAGGTGAAGATTCTTCCAAGTCCAAATTAGCATTAGTTTCTGGTACAGGAGTGTTTGCTAATTCTACTTTAGCAGTAGGTAGTTTAGAATTAACCTCTTTTTCTTTTGGAGTGCTATCACAAGCTACTATAAAAACTAATAACAATAATGTTAAGTAAAATTTAATTTGCATAATCACTCCTTTTCTCGACTAAGCATTATTTCAAAATCATTTGACTCTTTTAGATCCATATCATCTAACAACACTTTATATTGAGGATGTACCACCTTCACCCGATATTTGTCAGACTTTAATGGGCGATTTAGTGTAAAGTCACCATTAAAATCTGTTCGTGCCCATGCTAGTAAATCTCCTTGTGAAAATTCTTCTTTTCCAGAAAGACCTACTGCAAGTACTGCTATAACTGTACCAGGAATTGGTTTGCCTGTTTTTTTATCTAAGACTACACCTTTAACCGTTATTTTCTTTTCTCTGGTTTTACTAGTAATACGCCCTGCATCATTATTGTTACTAGTACTGCTATTTATAAAATTTGCTATTGTATCAGCAGAACGCACAAAACCTACTGTTCCTAGTAACACAGTACCTAAAGGCAAACCTTCCTCATCAAAAAGCGGGCTTTTATCGGCTGCTACTTTAGTGGCAATTCCCACTAACTCACCATTTTTATTAATTACTGCACCTCCAGAAGCACCTCTCATTACAGAACCTTCTACTTTTATCCAGCCTTCTTGCTCATCAAACCCAATCACACTAGTTTTAACAACGGTGCTAGTTAGTCCACCAACACTAGGAAAACCAACTAAAGTTAAATTATCTCCATAAGTTATGTCTGTATCTGTAACCAAAGATAAATAAGGGTATTTTTGTTTTTGACTATCCCGCTTAGAAACAATTTGTAACAATGCTAAATCTAAATCTTTATCAGCTTGAATTACCTTTAGCCTTACCACCTGGTTAGGCGGTAGATACTCATTACGAGTATCTACTAAACCTGCCCAGATTGCTACGTCTCTATCTCCATTAGGAAAAATTACATGATAGTTGGTTAATACCAATCCTTGTGAACTAATGATTACTCCTGATCCTGTGCTTTGACCTTGAAAACCTTCTAAATCTTCATCTTTGCCTGAAATAATGTGTACTGTAGCAGCAACTGTTTTTTGTATAGCGTTTGTTGCTTCGGTTCTGGCCCCAGGAATACCTTGACCATAAGTCAAAGTTGTCCAGTAACCCATCATCATTACAGTAACTAATAAAAATATAACTTTTTTCATATTCCCCCCTATTTACTTATGAACAAGCTTAACAGTGAAAAATTGTGGTTTAGGCAACTTCTCAACAGAAGTCAATACATAAGTCTCATTACCAACAACATCTAAACTCAAATCACGGCTTAAGTCCTTACTGTTAATTTCATTGAGTATTTGCTCTTCGCTATCTCCTGATACTTGCCCACCACTTGAATTATTACTTGAACTAATACTAGCAACATTGTTACTGCTAGTATTAACTTGAAAATTCATTGGACTAGATGAAAAAATAAATTTCACTGTTTCTATTCCTTCATTGTCATCAAACTTTATCCAATTATTTTGAGGGATACGATAGCCTTTAGAATCAATCTTTCCATCATAAAGCACTGTATTTTTACCTGTAGTCCCAACATTGATAACCTTAACATAACCAGAAAAATTAGTGTTTAGCCTAAAGGCTATCCTATCACCAGAATAAAAAGTTTCTTTAGTTGATTTTCTACTTAGTTCTCCATTACGCATTAAATCTACTTGTAGCTTTGTCCCTGGACGACCTTTATTGTTGCGATTAGGTTTATTATTTGCTCCATTTGCTGACCCTGTGTTTGTTTGAAAATCTAAATATAAATCTTTTGCTGTTGGCTCTTGTACGTTTACTAATACATTTGGTTCTTTTGCCATGATTGGTAGCATTAAACTGATCATTAATAATGTTATAGCTAGTATTTTTTTCATCTTCTAATCTCCTTAACGATGTCTAAGTTTAAGAGTTAAAACTGTATAGCTGCCTCGTTCTCGATTAACAGCATATAGCGGTTGATAAATAATATCTTTGGCTTCTGTTGAAGTTGTGTCTTCAAATCCTTCTTTTGTGAAAATAAAGTCCTTACTTTCATTTTGGTCTTGTATTAGTGTCAAGATATCTGCTTCTACATCTTTTGCTACTACTTGCTCTCCTCCAACTCTAGGCATTAAGTGTCTCAATAAATCAAGCTTATTTTTGGACACCACTACTTTCACTTCCTCTACGCCAGCGCGATTGTCAAAACGAAACCAATCAGTACCTGGTACTATTAATTCTGCTCCTCGACGAATAAAATTATTACCTTTATTAATTTGTGGTAATGGATAGAGCAATCTAGCTTTACCTGAAGTTCCTTGCCCTATCACATACACATAGCCATCTATATTTGTCTCGATACTAAATCGGATGCGATCCCCACTAGCAAACTGTTTGTAAGGTGACACTACAGAAAAATCACAGTTTCCTAGCATTTGATAGACTTTGACTTGCATCCCTATATTGCGTCCTTGTCCTTTTTTATCAGATACAAAAAACAGTTCTCTTGCTTGATCCTCAACTATCGGGTCACTTACTACAGTTTCAACATTAGTAGCAGTAGGTAACACAGTCTCAGATTGTTGTTTAACTTTACGCGGTTTAATTTGACTAATTCCTACTGAACATACTATTAATATTATTGTTATTGATAGTATTGTTTTACTCATTATCTTCTTGCTCATCGAGTTGTAATTCAAAAAATTCTTCATCATTAAAATTTTCGTTTTCATAATTATTACTCCTTGTTTTATTACTATTTATATCTTCATCTAAAGCCAGTTCAAACTTGAAAACTGCTGTATCTGCTCTAGAACCAGCTTTAACTTCTGCTTCTTTAACATAAGGCTTGAACCCTTTTCGCACTACTTTTACCCAATATTTTCCTGGGAACATAACCTTTTGATTAGAATTAAAAATTCCTTTTTCATCTGTTTTTGCAATAATTATTGTGTCTTTTTTAGTAATGTTAGCTTGAGGTTTAATTCCAGGTTTTAGTATTACAAAATAACTATTTGCTAATGGTTCATCTTCTTTATCTACTACTTTTACAGCTACTTTAAGCTCTTTATCATTAGGAAATGAAAATAGTGGTCTATCTAACAAACTTTCTTTGCAATATTTACTAGATAAACTAGGTTGTTGTCCTAGCTCATTTTTTTTGTTTAATGCAAAACCTTGTTCTACAGTTTGAAAAAGCTCTTGATAACTAACAGTTTTGCCTTTGTGCCTAATAACACTTGTTAAACTACTAGTAAATGCCCCTCTTTTTATCCCACTAAAATCAGTTTCATAAGAAGACTGATAATCTTGAGATGATGAAATTACTAAATAGAGTCCTTTCATATCACGAGCAATAGCAGGTTTTGGGGGTTTAGTCGCTTCACTTTCTGGTTGTTGCAACCATGATTTTTCTAACAATACATCTAGGGGTAAAAATTTTGCCTGTTCACTCACTGTATTACTAGTAAAACTAGGCTCATAGTTACCTCTAGCACCACGTCCAATAGTACCAGAATGGCAACTATCAGTGATAAAAATGACTAGACATCCCTTGCTAGTAAACTGAGAAAATATTTCAAATAATTCATCATCTAAAATTAAGTTTTTCCAAGGTTTCTTGTTAGTAGAAGAACAATTATCTGTTTTAGAACAAGTGTCTGTAGGACAAAGAGCAGAATCATAAGTGTCTGGCTCAAAACAGTGAGGAGGTTTGCTGCATTTTGGAGAAATGATAGTTTCCTCATCTTGTTCTAAAGAGTTTCTGTCAGGAAACAACGTACCATGTCCAGAAAAATAGAAAGTAAATAAATCTCCATCTTTTACGGTGTTAGCCATACGTCGCAAATAACCAAGGATGTTATCGCGTGTAGCTTCGCTATTGATTAATTTTCCAATGTTATTAGGTGAAAAATCATACAAATTTACTAGTACATCTTCAAAATCCTTAACATCATTAACACAACCTGTAAGTTGGTTGTCTGATTTCATGTACTGATATAGATTGACACTTACTAAAAATCCCCATTTAGTATTAAGTCCATATGCTTTTTGTGCAGGTAGTTGTAAAGCTTTTGCTTCTTGCAGAAATAGGTTAACAGATGGTTCGATAAACAATGACCAGATTGCTAAAAATACTATACTAACAGCTTGACAATACTTAATAATTTGTTTTGTTTTCATACTCAGCCTACAGAAACAATATTTGCGTCCTTATATATTGTTTGTAGCCTTGAGTCATTAAAGATTACATATTTTTTCCAGAAACTAGTAACTTTGTGCAAGGTTAATATGGCGAAAGATCAAAAACCAATAGTTCTCTAAAGTTTTTTCGCCAAAAAAACAGTTATAGGATTACCATTGCCGTGAATAACAACTTTAGTAATAAAACTATCATCACGAACGGGAGGAGTATTAACAGGATAACGAGTTAAGGTTTGTGTTCTACCATCATAAGGAGGTGCACCAGTAACATAAACATGCAATTGATCGCCATCAGTTTGAGTACTAGTGTAGATTTGCCACCCTCCGGAGCTAGCTTCAACCATGGCTTTTACAATAATACTATTATTTTGACGATCAGCAGTAGCACTTAGTATGCGAACTGGCAAAATCTCAACACCATCTTCATTAACTAAACCCAGTTGATAAGCGGTATCTAAATCTAACTCTCCTGTTTGGCCTAAATCATAATCGCGTTGAAAAGCACGAACAGCAGTACGAGTGCTAGGGCCATCAACACCATTAAGAGGGCCTTTATAATAATTTAGATCTAACAATGATTTTTGAGCACGTTTCAGTAAACCTATAGATTTTAAGTTAACAGAACGACTACGATAACCTTCACTGGGAGGATTAGTTGAGTTAGTCTTGGCATCTGCGAGAGTTATTGGGCGTAAGATTTCCATGCCGAATTTTTGGCCACTCATTACTTGCGCTTCTTCGCCTTTGGATAAAATTCCCCGCAAAGCTCCTGTTATTGCACTACCACCAATAGCACCAATTACAGCACCACTAGCACTACCACCACCAATAAAAACTACATTTCGTTTAGTTAAAGAACTACTAGGAGTACGATTTTCTTCATCTATTTGCTTTTGTTCTATAGCATTTAAACTAGCAAGATGTCCTTCAACAGAAATAACTTGACCATTGGGCAAACGCAACTTATCAAAACCAATACCTAACATACCTGATTGTTTTTTTCGTTTTGCAGCATTTACAGAAACCACTTTTCCTTCAACTTTTGTTCCTCTTGCAATAGCGATTTCCTGACTAATCCAAACATCTTCAAAAACCGTTGCTGTAAAAGGATCTCCTATTTTAGCTGTTAGTGAACTCAAGTAGGTATCCATTGATAGTTTAAGAGTTGTACCAATTTTTACATCTTTTTTGTTTGTAGTTGCTGTACTAGGTAATGACGTAGAACTACCATTTGTAGTAGAGTTCTCATTAAGATCGCTACCAACGACTGATTCACCTAAGCTTACTTCTTTTCTTCCTCCTGGTACTAGCTCTATTTCTTCTACTACATCTGTTTCCCCTTTTACTCGTCCTACTACTTCTATTAATCTATCTGCTTCTACATTTTTAATTGTTATTTTCTCTCCTGCTGCTTTTGATTTTGCTACCACTTCCTTATCTAATAATATTTCCATATCTTTACGGTTTGCTATTATTATTAGCGTTCCTAGCGGTACTTCTCTTTCTATCTCTATTTTGGGCTTTGGTTTCGTTGCTCCTACTAACTTTGTATTTGGCAATGCAAACACAAGATCGCCTTGGTCTAAATCAGGATTACGCATTTTACCTGTACGTGGTGTTTGTGAATTGTTAGAATAATTAGCTACCCTAGTTTCCAAGAAATAGCCTAACTCACTACCTGTTACATACCCATCACCATCTTGGTCTGCTTCTCCATCTAATCCACGTACAAACATTTGCCTAAAAATACTTTCATCTGGTACAGTCTGATTCTCATCTCCAGCAGTAATAAATTGTCTTACAGGTTTAGCTGCTTTGCTGCTCATTGCAGGTGGTCTTCCTTCATTGCCTCTAAACAAAGTTCCTGAAAAACAACTATCAAACACAAACATTGCATGTTTTGCTTCTATATCTGTTGCATAGTTTTCGATTAACCTCATGTTGATTGCCAATTCTTTAAATCCTGCTTCATCTTTGTTTGGTGTAGGAGCATCTACTGGAACTAAATAACCTTGTTTTCTACCATCTGCGGTTTTTAATGTTTCTCCATGGCCTGCAAAATAAATCACTAAGCGGTTATTTGCTAAACGGCCATATTTACTAATAAACTTTCTCATCCTCTCATCAAAACTGCTACGAGTAGGATTTAACAGCACCTCTACTTCAAACCCTTGTTTTCTTAAGACTTTTTCTATCTCTTCAAGATCTTTTTTGACTCCAGGAAGCCGTTTCCACCCTTTGGTGTAATCGCTTGCTCCTATAATTAATGCATAACTTGCTTGATAAAGATCTATTTGCTCACCATTTTCCACATTAATTACTACTTTTTGTGAACGTTGAGGTAAATTTTGGGTTGGGTGCATAAATGCTACTGGCAAGAATAAAGTACTGGCTATTGCCACTAATGTTAGCGTTAACAAAGCTTTTCTCATTTTTTATCAAGCCCCTTTAATTGTTGTGTGCAATATCAATATCAAAAACTAAACACTCATCGTCTTTTAATTGTTCTTTAGTACTAACTGCCATCTCAATATCATTTTCTGTCTTTAGCACAAATTTATTAGTAACTGACTTTGCACGTAAATTAGCTAACAATGATTGTTCTTGCTCATTTAAAGTATACCCTGCGGTTTTGTCTAAAAAAGGCAAGGTTTTTATTGGCAAAGGAGCAAATATTACTATAACTTTGTCATTAGTGCTATTTCCGCCCATTTTTATTAATTGTTTGCTATTAGGAAAGGCAAAATCTTCACCCTCTGATATTAAATTACTGTCTATCCCTGTTTGTACTATAGGTTTGCTCGTTAGTATTGTGGTTAAGTTACTATCACGGCCTGTGATAATCAAATACAAATAACCTATTTGTCTACTATTAAAATGTAATTGTATTTTTTCCTCATTGCTTAAGATAATATCCTTTGCCTTGCGTAAAACTGTACCATCTTTTGCTACCACTTTTACCCAATAACCCATTATTTCTGTATTTTCTTTACTGTTAACTATTGGTGTTGACAGGACAGTAGGTAAAGGCGTTATCACATTTAAGTTTGGTACTTCAACAGACTGTAAAGTATTTTGCCAAGTATATAAGCCTAATCCCAACAATACTAATACTCCAATTGTTGCTAAACCAGCTATTAAGTATTTATCATTTGTGTTTTTAACTTTAACATCTAACTTTTGACCGTTGTAATTCTCTGAATTAGTATCAATTACTATATTTTTTTCTGTCACTAAAAGATTAGGTTCTTGTAAACTCACTCCATTATGTAATCCTGTAATTAATTCTTGGCAATCAGTAGGTCTATCTTTTGGCTCTTTAGCCATTGCTTGAGCTACTACTTGACTAAACCTTATTGGTACAGTTGGGTTTAATTTGTCTATGGAAATTGGTGTAGCAGTAATATGTTGTATGGCTAATTCTTGTAATGTTTTTCCTGTAAATGGTCTTTGCCCTGTAACCATTTCATAGATTATTACCGCTAAACTATAAATATCTGACCTGCCATCTACTTCTAATATTTTATCTGGATCTGCTTGTGATACCATTCCCCATTGCTCAGGAGACATATAATAAGGAGTCCCTAACTGTTGTCCTTCTATGGTTAAAATTGTTTTTTCATCAATAAGTTTAGCAACCCCTAAATCTAGCAGTTTAATTATTGTTTTATCGCCTACACGACCAATCATAATATTTTCTGGTTTAATATCTCGGTGTACTACTCCCATCGCGTGTGCTTCACTTAATGCGCTGGCCACTGGTTCAATTATTGATAATGTTTCTTCAATTGAAAAACATTTTTTTTCATTCATTTCTTCTCTTAAATTACGCCCTTCGACGTATTCCATAACCATATAAGCAATGCCATCATTAGATTCTCTTAAATCATGTACAGTAATAGCATTAGTGTGGTTAAACTTTCTTGCTGCTTTTCCTTCCCTTAAAAACCGCTTTTTATCTTCTATAGTACTATTTTTATCAGGTGGCATTACCTTTATAGCTACTAAATCACCTAAGATTATATGTGTAGCTTTATACACATCTCCCATTCCACCTTGCCCAATTAATGCTTCTATTTTGTATAGATTATCTAGAGTTTTGCCTACTAATGTATTTTCAGTCATAAAATATTTATTGTTAATTAATTAAACTTAAGCCCAGAATGCCCAGAGATAAATCTCAGGGCTATTACTAATTGCCCCTAATGGGGCAAAAGAATTGAAAATAAACAAGTTAGAGTTTTTGATATAATTTCTAAATGTCTGAAAACTTATAGCTCAGCACCTATTTATTTACTATTACAGCTACAACACGTAAACCTACGCTATTAAATTTTTTATTTTCATCAACAGAAAGGCGATTAGTCTTACTACAATAACTTGGTGGATAGCTCCAAGATCCTCCCCTAGCTACGCGTCTTAGCTCAGTTCCTTTTTCCCACACACTGCCATCACTTGGAGCATTATTATAGTCAGTGTGATACTGATCTTGGCATAATTCCCAAACATTTCCTTGCATATCATATATGCCTAATTTGTTAGGTTTTTTTTGCCCAACTACATGAGTTTTACAATTATTATCAAGAATTTTTTTAGCATAATTATTATTATCTTTTTGCAAAATTTCTTCTGCATTTAACAATGAATCTCCTGAATTATTGGACGACCAGATTAATTTATTAGCATTACTAGCTGTTATATTGTTATCTAACTGTGCAGCATATTCCCATTCTGCTTCACTTGGTAATCGGTAAAAATATCCATCATTAAGCGAATTTAGTTTTTTAATAAAGTCTTGTGCTTCTAGCCAAGAAACTTGTTCTACAGGTAAGTTTTCACCTTTAAACTTACTAGGATTATTTTTTATCACTTTTTGCCATTCTGCTTGAGTGATTTCATATTGTCCCAAATAAAAAGGTTTATCTATGACCACTTTATGAATAGGTTTTTCATCATTTTTACCATTATCTGTACCCATTATAAAATCACCAGTAGGAACTAAAACAAATTTAATCCCAATAGAGTTTTCAAAGTTATTTACTGGCTTGTTTTGATTTTTTTCAAATAGGGCTAATCCTGCTACAACCATAAGACAAAAAATCAACAGGCTTACTATTACTTTACCTTTTCCAAGAATTAATGCTGTAAGCTTACTTTTCTTGCCTACTAGAGGATTAGTAGTATATTTACTTCTTTTATTAGCAGCTAATTCATTTACCTCTACTATATTTTTTTCTGCTAAATTAACAGGTTGATTGTTATTTTGTGCTATTTCTGCGATTGGTGCTGTTGATAGTGGTAAAGCAGCAACTCTAAGCCCAATTAAGCTATTACGACGATGTGCTTTTTCACTGCTACGCCATTTAGCAGAACAGTAACTTTTATCATCATCCCAAGATCCACCTCGAATTACTCTTTCAACTACTCCACTATCAAGATTAATATTATTTACATCTTGCCAAGCATTACCATTATTAGGGATATGTTCATATTTTGGCATATATTGGTCTTGACACCATTCCCACACGTTTCCACACATATCATGTAACCCAAAATCATTTGCTTTTTTCATTCCTACATTATGAGTGGTACTACCAGCATTTTCATTACACCAAATATTATCTATATTATCTGTTAGGTTATTATCACCTTTCTCACCACTACCACTAAGACAGGCATATTCCCATTGCGCTTCACTTGGTAATTGATAATGGTATCCATCATTTAATTGATTCAACTGTTTAATAAACTCTTGTGCATCCTGCCAAGAAACTTCTTCCACTGGCAAATCAGCCCCAGCAAAAGTGCTGTTATTGTAACCCATTACAGTCTTCCATTGTGTTTGTGTAGTTAAGTATTTAGCTAAGTAAAAAGGTTTATTAATAGTTATAGGATGTCTATCTCCCATTAAAAAACTTCCTGATGGAATCAACACAAACTCTATTCCAGTTTGGTTGGTAAAAGCTCTAACTAACTGCCTAGTATAAGATTGTTGCTCGTTTAACTCTTGTAGTTCTCCTAAAGCCTTTCCCCAAGCTTCTTTCATTATCACAATGGATTCATAACGATCTTTTACAATTGGTTGCAATGCCTTAACAATAATTTTTCCTAATGGTCGTGGGATTGCAACATGCAAACCATCAGGATTATTTTGTTTTATTGCCCAAACTAAATCTATCTGATTTTTAGTAATAGCTTTATCTGGAGAAGTAATAGGAGCATAGCCTCTTAATAATTTATAAAGTATTGCTCCTATTGACCAAATATCTGACTGTACTAAAAACTCTCCTTTTAGTGCTTCGGGTGCAACATAATATTTACTATTATCCATAGCAAGGTTATTTTCTAATAGTTTAGCTAACCCAAAATCTACTACCTTTGCAACATCATCACACATCATTATATTGTTAGGCGTTAAATGACCATGAATTATTCCTTGCAAATGCAATTGTTCAATAGCCGAAATAATACCTGTAACTATTTTTATGGCTAATTCTATTGATGGGGCAGAACGACTATTTTCTTTTAACCATTCTGTTAGTGATATACCAGCATAATCTCTAACAACAACAGTTTTATCACTATTTTTTTCTACTTTCATTAACAACAAATTGTTATGGGTTTCCAATTTTTGCCAGTCATCAGCAATTTGGGTAAGATAGTCTTCTTTTATAGAAGGAGAAAGTAATCTAATTACTAGATGTTGCCCATCAATAGCTTTATCTTTACCTAGCCAAGTTTCATTACCATTTTGTTGGTTAAGTTGTGTTTCCAGTAAATATTTTTCTCTTTCTACTATTGTGTTTGTCATATTTTATACTCAAATAGTAAATAAATATTTGTAATACTTCGATTTTACAAACCCAAAAAAAATTTCACGCGCTCGCTTTGCTCGCTTAAGTGTATAGGGATAAAGAGTACAAGTAGTTACTTAAGAGTCCTCGCAGCCCCAACAACAACCCGAAACCCGAGGTCGTTATGGACGCCCGGCGCGTACCTGAGGCGGATGGCAGAACGGCAGAGGCTAGCATTGAGGAACCACGAACCACCACGCAAGACCCGGCGACTATTATCAGTCCCACCCTCCCACGCTTTTCCATCTGTTGGTGCTCCTTTATAACTATCATGCCATCCATCTTCACACCATTCCCACACATTTCCGGCCATATCATATAGCCCATATCCATTCGCTATTCCTAAACTTCCTACTTTTACTGTTTTTCCTCTGTATTCCCCTTTTGTTGCTCCCTCATATGGATAGCTACCATCGTAGTTTACTACCTGTGGTGTTATTGTTTCCCCTAATCCAAATGCTGTTGTTGTTCCCCCTCTTGCTCCATACTCCCATTCTGCTTCACTTGGCAATCTATATTCTCTTCCTGTCTTCTCACTCAACTTCTTACAAAATTCTTTTACTTCTTCCCAACTCACGCTCTCCACTGGTAAACTATCATCTCCCTTAAAGTAGCTTGGGTTAAGGTTACTTCCTATTATTGCTTTCCATTGTCCTTGTGTTACTTCATATTTCCCTATATAAAACCCTTCTACTCTTACTTGATGCTGTGGTTTTGCCCAATTTACCCATTCTTCTGCTGAACAACTTTCACAATATCTTTTTACTTCTTTTATAAATTCTACTCCTTCTTTTTCATCATTCCCCATTTCATAGCTACCATTTGGTACATATACCATCTCTAGCTTTATCCCTACCCCTAAATCCTCCTCATAATAGCTAGCTTGTCCTGTTAGCTTCTCTTTCACCTTTCCCGTTTTATCTAATATCAATGTATCATAGTTATAACTTCTAAAGGTTGGTGGGGCTACTCTCCCTGATGGTGCTGGAAAGGTTGGTCTTGTTGATGATGCTGTTACATTATTAACTGCCGGTTCTTTCTCTAATTTCTTTATTATGCCAATTGCTTCACTAACATATTTTCCCTGTGGGTATTTCGCAATATATTCGGCTAATTGCCCAACACTATTTTTAGATATTGATGCCCAATATTGTTCTTCTTCTCTTCGCTTGCTAGACAAATCTAGCGGGAAAATCATATCTCCTTCATTTAGATCAACATCCATTATTTTTTCTGCACGTGGAGTTTGTGTACGATTACTTTCATTCGTTACTTGGTTCTTTACAAAATCCCCCAGTTCTGTACCTGTTATATAACCATCTCCATTTTGGTCTGCTTCTCCCTCTAATCCTCTTACAAACCATCTTCTAAAAATGCTTCTGTCTGGTACGGTTTGTTTTTCATCTCCAGCAGTAATAAATTGCCTAACACTCTTTAAAGTATTGTGAGTTATTACAGGCGGTACTTTATTTTCATTTTCTCTCTTAAATATACTTCCTGAAAAACAGCTATCTAAAATAAACATTGCATGGTTTGATTCTATATCTTTAGCATAGTTCTCTATTATCCGCATATTTACTGCTAATCTCTTAAACCCTGCTTCATCTTGGTTAGGTCTAGGAGCATCTATTAGCACAATATAACCTTGTTTTCTTCCATCTATTGTAGTTAAAGTTTCCCCATGTCCTGCAAAATAAATTAGTAATCGATTACTTTTTTTCAATCCATATTTAGTTATAAATTCTTTTAACTTTACCTCAAACACACTACTTGTAGGGTTTGACAATTCTTCAACCTTGAACCCTTGTTTTTCTAGTGCTGCCTTTATAACCACTACATCTTCTTTAACTCCTGGTAACTTATTCCAATGCTCATAATCGCTAGCTCCTATAACCAAAGCATAGCTACCCTGATAAAGTTCTGTCGTTTGTCCATCACTTGTAGACACACGCACAGGAGTTTGCGAGCGGTTTTGCTGCATTAATGCTGTAGGTATATAGATTATACTGATAAGTATTGTTATCACGACACTTAGAGATATTTTTCTCATAAATATTGCCTTTAATGATTATAACCTGTTCGTAGTTTTTAACATAAACTCATTAATTTTATAATGTAAGTAATTTTTCAGTGTTGCCACTTACCAAACTACTTACATCGTTTTGTTTTCGGATAAGATTGCTCTTATCACTGGAACATGTTCTGGACTCTTCGGTTATGCTCCTAATAAATTCCCATTTATTAGTTCTGATAGGTGAAGAGACATCGCAGCCCCAACAACAACCCGAAACCCGTTGTTGTTATGGTTGCCCGGCGCGTTCCTGTTGCGGTTGGCAGAACGGCAGTTGTTAGCATTGTTGTTCCACGAACCACCACGCAAGACCCGGAGTGACATGTCCCAAATCTACCTCTTTCAAGGTAGAAACTTAAGCTATATTAATTAGTTGTATTAATTAGCTTTTTATCTTGTACAAAAATTAATTTATCAAATATCTGCTCACGTAATCGCCAAGTGTCCCCATGCTCTAAATGAGCTATCCAACTACAAATCGACTGGCTAAGTTGATAAAAGGTTATTTCTCCATTTGAAAAAGCTTCTTGTAGGCCGCGCAAGCGGCGACGAGCACGTCTAAGGTTTTCTGATTTAACCCTGATATGGTTAGGAAAAACACGAAACCCTAGAAATGTTGCTCCATGTTTTGTTTCAAATATTTGGCTTTTAATAGGGTGAATCTTTAGTCTTAGTGTAGAAAGAAACTCTGAGATTTTTAACCTAGCTTGCTCTAAGTAATATTTATCATTACTAAATATTGCAAAATCATCCACATAACGCAAATACTTGGTTGCTTTTAGATTTTCCTTAACAAAATGATCAAAGTTATTTAAATATAGATTAGCAAAAAACTGACTAGTTAAGTTACCAATAGGTAATCCTCGTCTACGTTCATAAGGGGTAAATAAATCATCACCTGCAAAATAATAATTTGCTGATTCTTGCTCATTACTACCATCAATTATTTTATCTATTAGCCATAAAGTGTCTTTACATTTGATTTTTTGGCGAACTAGATCCTTTAAAATCGCATGGTCAATACTAGGAAAGTATTTTTGGATATCGGCTTGAAACACATAGCGACTAGATCGTAAAAATCCTGTAAACCGCCTTAGAGCCTTATGAGTGCCAAACCCTAGCCTATTTGCATAAGAATCATAGATAAAACTTCTTTCAAATATTGGCATGATAATGTTGCACAGTGAGTGATGAACAACTCTATCTCGATAAGGTGCAGCAGAAATCATTCGCTTTTTTGGCTCTACTATTTGGAAAGTGCTATATTCTCCAGGCAAGTAGGTTTTTAATGTAAGTTCTTCTTGGATGGCTATTAGCTCAGACTCCAAATTGTAATTAAATTCCAACACATTATCACGAAAGCGTTTTCCTCTCTGTGCTTGTCGTGCTGCTTGAAAGATGTTCTTAAAATCAGTAATTTGTGACCAAAGGTTATTGTATCGTTTCATTTTTCTTCATTTGTCTTTGTTTTTTGCTGTTTAATCCAGCTACCCAAATCTTTGCCTATTTCATTAATTTGTTTAGAAACATACTCATAGCGATTAGAAGCCATTAAGCTTAAGTTAAGGAGCAAGCGAGTTTGATAGCGTAAAATATCTAACCTAGCGTTAATTGGCTCTAAGAGTCCAAGCTTGTCTTTAGCATATCGAGCTATTATTAACTGTTCTAACAAGTCATATAGCCCTTTTATTATCCGTTCTCCAATAGCAAACTTATGATCTTTTGGTAATTTGTTCAATATTGGTACATACCATAGTATTAAGTCATAAGTTTTTTGAATTATTGGTAATTCTTGCATATTTTACACTAGTTTCAAAATTAATCTCAAAAAGCAAAAAATTTTTCACGCGCTCGCTTCGCTCGCTTAAGTGTATAGGGATAAAGAGTACGGATAATTACTGAAGAGTCCTCGCAGCCCCAACAACAACCCGAAACCCGACGTTGTCATGGTTGCCCGGCGCGAGCCTGCCGCGGACGGCAGAACGGCAGTAGTAAGCATAGTCGAGCCACGAACCACCACGCAAGACCCGGTAACTATTATCAGCCCCACTCTCCCACACTCTTCCATCTGTTGGTGCTCCTTTATAGCTGTCATGCCATCCATCTTCACACCATTCCCACACATTTCCCGCCATATCATATAGCCCATATCCATTCGCTATTCCTAAACTTCCTACTTTTACTGTTTTTCCTCTGTATTCCCCTTTTGTGGCTCCTCCATATGGATAGTCCCCATTATAGTTTACTACACCTGGCGTTATTGTTTCTCCTAACCCAAATGCTGTTCTTGTCCCTCCTCTTGCTGCATATTCCCATTCTGCTTCACTTGGCAATCTATATTCTCTTCCTGTCTTCTCACTCAACTTCTTACAAAATTCTTTTGCTTCTTCCCAACTTACTTTCTCTACTGGCAAATTATCATCTCCCTTAAAGTTGCTTGGGTTAAGGTTACTTCCTATTATTGCTTTCCATTGTCCCTGTGTTACTTCATATTTCCCTATATAAAATCCTTCTACTCTTACTTGGTGCTGTGGTCCCTCATCACTGAATCGATCTACTTCTGTTTCTGACGATCCCATCATAAATTCACCACTAGCTACTTCCACCATCTCTAGCTTTACTCCTTTTCCTAAATCCTCCTCATAATAACCCGCTTGCTTATTTTCTCGGTTTTTTATATCTCCTTTACTATCTATTGTTACTGTTTCATAGCTGTAGCTTCTTATCATTGGAGCTACTGCCGTTCCTGCTGGTTTGTAGACTGTTGAGACTGATGGATTATTTGTTGGAGTTGTTGGAGTAACAGCTATTTCATCCCATCCTATAAGTATTTTGTTGTCTTGATCAGGCTTGATTTCAAACTTTTCTACTTTATCTGGTTTACCTGCTTTTTTTGCTACAATTGTTACTGTTCTTGCAGGATGACCTTTTAATTTTAATTCTTGATTATTTGCTACACTAACTCCTTTATCAACACCATCTAACTCTAATTTTATGCCTGCTTCTTTTGTTACTATTATCAACGTACCCGTTGGGATTGTTACTTCTTCTTCTGGTGGTTTAGACGTATTTACTTTAGGAATAACTGATAAAACTAAGGATTCTGATTTATATCCTCCAATCTCTATTTTTGGTAGTTGTTTTTCACCTGTACTCTTTTTCACTCTTGTAGGAACAACTCTTTCTAAATAACTCTTTAAGTTAATTAAAGTCACTTCTCCTTGTGAGTTAGCCGCAGCACCTTTTAATCCTTCTATTAAAGCATAAGTAAAATAGCCTTGTTTTTTTTCTGCATCTTCATAAGCTCTTTCTCCTTCGGAAGAAGCAAAAAAAGTAGCAAACGCATTTACATCTTTATTTTTTTCATCATAGTTAAAAGAAAAAGCTTTCAAATACTCTTTGGTTAAAAGATTGTCTGTTTCTCCTTTTCCTGCTTCTGGATCATTGCGACAAGCATCTATTAGAAAAATTACTTGCTCTACTCCTGTAGCAAGAACCTTTTCTTTTAATTTTCCTACATTTAATGCTGTCTCTTCCAACAAATCTGTTGTTAAAGTTTGTGCATCTGAAGGCAAAATATAAACTTTATCACCTTTCTTATCTCGCTGCATTCCATGACAAGAAAATGCTACTAACAACAATCCATCTTTGGGAATAGAGTTTCCAATAATCGCTAACGTCCGTAAAATATTTGCTCTATTGGCTTCGGATGCAGAAGAAAAGTTTTCACCTATTTTTCCTGTAGAAGAGGTCAACAAATAAATTTGCTCTTTGGGAAATCCTGCATATGTTTCTAGCGTTTCTGCCAAAGCTTTTGCATCATTTACAGCACCACCTAATTTAGTTAGTTGGCTACTTTGATAATTATCTATTCCTACTATTAAGGCAAACCTCTTTGCTTTTGCTGGCAATACTGTTAGATCAGCTTTTTTTACAACTACTGACCTTTTTTGTTCATTTGGTTTTGCATTAGATTGAGCATATATATCACTGCTAAAACTATATAAAAACACCAGCAATAACATTACCATTCGCATAGCTTTCCTCCTGTTATTTTTTGTTTTGCTAAAGTGTACTTAAAATCCAATGAATCCTTAAGTACACCTTGCCAGCTATCTTAGTCCGCCCTGTGCTATTTCTCTAATTATATTCACCATACTATCTGTCCATTTGTCACAACCAGAACATCTAACTTTCATGCTTTTGTTTTCATACAACTCCGCAGAAGGAGCATAAAAATTGTAGTCCTTAACTTTTTCTTTTTTCTCTTTGTTATCAAAAAACTTGAACTTCATATGTACGTAAGGATATTCACTAGAGCTTTGTTTTTCGTTAAGTTCTAATAAGCTACTATAAGGGAGTGAATATCTATCTCCTCCTTGAAATTCAAACCTATCTTTATACAAAATTAAAGTTTCTTTTGTTAACCTATCCCCATATAAGCTATTACCATGATGCTGAATGGTAAAAGTTACTACTTCCCCTCTTTTTACAGCATTAACAATAAAAGGCACTCCTTGTTGATATCTCCTGTCTAAAAAATAACTCATTCCTAATAAGCGGTTTGCTTGCGGGTGATCAGGTTGGTTTTTCATGAAGCTTTCACAAGTGCGGCTTACCTTATCATAATCCCCACCCTTAAATTGCATTTCTGCTAGTTGTAGTTCTGATGAACGTGATTCTATAACTTTGGGCGGATCTACTTCATTTGTACTAGGAGAAGTACCATTACCTGAATTTTTATTCCCACTAGCATTAACATTAGTAGGTTGCTCAAGTTCTTTAATCCGTGCCTTGGCTATTGTTGCATATAATCCGCTAGGGTACCCATCTAAATAACTTTGATAGTCTGATACTCTATTGCTATTTATACAACACCCTGCCCAAACTGCTTTGTCACGCTCAAGTGCGGTGTTGTCACTGTTAGTGCCTGCTCTAAAATAAAAATCACCACTAAGCACAGAAGAAACCCAAGGCAGTTGTTTTCCTTGAGTTTTTTCGTCCACTCCTCGTAATACAAACTTAAATACTTCTTCAATAGAAAGCCCTGAAATATTTAAGGCTTTTACTAATTCTTCTGTGTAAGGGCTATTTACCTCACGTCCATCACTTGCTGTTGAACCTGGGGCTGTGGCATAAGCAATAAACAACCCTTTGGTAGCATTTATTTGAGCCAATCCTTGTGTGCCACTACGTTTGCTGCTAGCAATAAATGGGTTATTACGGCAAGCATCTAAGATTAAAATATTTAATGAATTACCAGCACTCCCCATTTGTTGCAATATATTGCTAACATTTACACCATAAATATCTACATCTGCTTCTTGGCTAATCTTAGCATCTATTGGGATTAAATAATTTTCCCCATTAACTTGATTACCATGACCAGCAAAATAAAATAGCCCTACTCCTCCATCTTTCAAGCTTCTACCAAAATTAGCTATGGCTGATTTCATATCTCGTTGGGTTAAATTAGTTAGACGCGTAACTTGGAATCCTGTAGCAGTAAGAGCTTTTTCCATTGCGGCTACATCATTTACAGGATTTGCTAATGCTCCTATGGGATAACTACTATTACCTATTACTAGTGCGATGCGTCGTTGATTTATTTTATTTTCACCAACTCCTACAACCTTTTGACTACGGTTATCTTGGCTAGAAGTACTAGGTCGACTACTTTGCATTTCTACGTTACTTGTGCTTAATATGAACGATATCATTACTACTAAAACATACATAACCCATTTTGTAAGCTTCATAATATCTCCCTATATCTCCTTTTTTTACTAGTAAATAGCAAACGACCAGTAGTAGCACTTAATCGCTTGCTATTATTTAGCCATGAATATTAACTTCATACTTCGTACTTAATACTTACTCTCACTTGAATGCTCTAACTACAGTAATAGCAGCTTGCCAATCAGTATATTGTGTTTTTACAGGAACAACTTTGTTACTCCTAGATAGATTTTTATTAGTAGTTTCTATAGCCTTTTGTAGCTCTTTTATATTTAGGCGAGAAAAAGCTTCTTTCCATGTGTAGATTTCCTTTTCTCCAAAATCAAGTTCTTCTTTGGATAAAAGTGCTATAACTATGTCATAGCCTACTGGCTCAGTTACTTCAAAGTTGTATTTGTCGTTGTTAGGAAAGCTTATTGCCCCAGGATTAACACGATTTTTTAAGTCGTATGGATTTGGTAACAAACACACTGCTTGATCCTTAGCACTAAAAATAATCACATATAAATATCCAAATGTATCTGTATTTACTTGATAAGAAACATATTCCCCAACTTTATAAGATTGTTTTCCTTCCTTTGTAGCGATGCTAATTTTTATTTTAGAATCAGCATTAGCTAGCGTAGCAAACTCTACGGCTTGTTCGATAACAGGTATTTGCTCTGTTATTCCAAATAAAGGAAAGTCTTCTAATGGCAGAGTAGAAAGACATTCCACCATAGGTTGTTGTTGTCCGTCCAGTTTTTGATTTTTTTGTAAGTCTTTAATTTGGTCAACGATCCCTTTTCGTAATTCACTTATTATAGGTAAGCTATTTTCTTGTAGTTTAATAAAGGTATAAGTCAAAGCACCTCTAAAGCCTCTATCAGATTTGAAAGAATGTGCTATTTGCCCTGTTTGTGCAGCACTAAAAACAACCACACCAACAAGATTGTCAGAATGTTTATCACCAAATTCTGGGACTAAATCCCTACTACTATGTTTATTTTTATCTGGTAACACTTCATAGCCATCTACCATACCACCTCGCGTTCCACTTGTATTTGCAATCTGCTCAAACTCTTCTGGGCTAGGTAAATAACGGGCATAACTACTTTGGCTAGTTGTAGTAGCTGCTCCACCTCGTGAAATAGTTCCTGAATGGCATGAGTCAAATACTAATACGGCTCTACGTCCTGAAAGCTCAGTTATTAACTGCTCAAACACATCATCACGAATTTGACCTACACCTGTTTTAGCAACTGTATCATAAGGCACTATTGTTTCATCTTTTCCATCATCTTCATCACCATTATCATCAGGCAGCCTTGAACCATGTCCTGAATATAAGAAAAAGACCCTATCTCCTGGTTTTGTTCCCTCAATTAACCAACTATGAAAAACATTAATAATCGCTTCTTTAGTTGCTTGCTCATCCAAAAGCATTTTTATATCTGATTGAGCAAACTTAAAATGACTAACTAAAAAATTTGCCATATCCTTAGCATCTTCTTTTGGGCCTGCTATAGGTTTGATATTTTTATCTTTATACTGACTGATACCCACTAATAAAACTCTATCTTTAGCTAGTACTACATTACAAAATAATACTATTAAAGTCATTGCTAGAAATATTTTTCCCATACCTAACTCCTAATAATAAAACTTGTAGTGACTGTATTTAAGTGTTGATTACTTTGAGAAAACGATTATAACAAGAGCTATTACTTTAATAAACTGCTTAATACAAGTAACTGTTGTTAAACTTTGACTAAAATACATCTCTACACAATGTATCTATGCTTGGACAGAAAAAAATTACAACACCTTTCCTGAAAACCTGTTTATCTAGTAACAGACATTATTAAACAAACAATATTTTAAAATTTATTGCAAAAATTGATTTCAATTTTACTACTCTAGTAGCAAAATTAGCTTTAATAAATAAATTTTAGAGGACTAATGAGCAATGACAACTCAAACGCTCTACTTACAACAACCGTTTTCTCCAACAAGCAGTACACGATTTTTCTATGTCACTACACAAGCTAGTGCAGCAATAGCTAAAACTACATTTGTACTTCAGCGTAGACAAGGGCTTACATTAATAATTGGTAAAGTTGGTTTTGGAAAAACTTCTTTATTACGATACATAGAAGAAGCATTACGTGATGATCCTAGCTACTATGTATCAAGATTAAATAACCCTGATTACAAAAGCGATTTTGCACTACTTAAGGCTATTTCTGCTCAATTTGATATAGCTCCAAAACGTTCTCAACTAGACCAAAGACAAGCATTAGAAACTAAATTAGCTAACTTATATGAAGAAGGAAAAAACGCAGTATTATTAGTAGATGAAGCTAATTTACTTAAAGGCGACCATTTTGAAGTATTACGTCAATTACTTAATTTTGAAGTAGAGCAAGCAAAGTTACTACAAATAGTTTTAGCTGCTCAACCTGAAATTAACGAGAAATTAAGAGTAAAGAAACGCCAGCCTTTAGTTTCAAGAATAACTATTACCTCTACCTTAGATGAATTTACTTTTGATGATATGGTAGCAATGGTTGAACACCGTTTACACGTTGCTAGTTGGAATGGAGGAAAGTTAACAGAAGACGCAAAAGTGAAACTTTATGAATTAAGTCATGGTGTTCCTCGTAATATAGTAAAAATCTGTAATTTAGCTTTTGAAATGGCTGTCATTAATAAAACCCAAGTTACATCTGAACTTATTCAAGACGCTGCTAAATCAACTATCTATGAACCCATTGTAGAGGACTAGTATTATGTCATTTAATTATTCAAAACTAGCTACTTTACGCCCTAAATTTCTTGATCAGGTTGAAAATCAACAAAACGATCAACCTAGTGATCAAATTGATCTGAGAAATGATCAAGCTGATCTAAACACTCTCTTAGATCAAAAAGATCGAGATGATCAAGATGATCAAGCGAAAATTCAGCAAAATAGTGATTTAGTGGACGGCCACCAACCTAATTTGGTGGACAGCAAATTAACTGGTGGACGGCCACCTAATAAAGCAATAATACCTAAAAGTGGACGGCCACCTGACGGCCACCAACCTTATATAGTGGACGGCCACTTACAAGAAAAACCTATTAATGTGGACGGCCACCAAGAATACCAAATACCTCAAAAAATTCATAATATTAACAAGCGTAAAGGCGATAGACATTCAACAGATAAAGTCAAAGTAACTATCAGGCATAAACAAGACTTTTATCAGCAAATAAAAGACTTTTGCCAAAATAAAGACCTACAAATTCAAGATTTTTATGAGTTAGCAGCAAACCAATATATGGAAACGGTGGACGGCCACCAACAATATAGAGTGGATGGCCACCAATCAATACCACTGACGGCCACCAATAAGGATAAGTGGCCGTCTCATGATGATTTGATGATATTTAAATCACATGATGATATCATCATGCTCTATAAAAATCTTACTGGCCGTAGATGGACAGCAGCAGACGACCGTGTAGGAGCTAAATTTAATAACGTGGATCGACGAACAATAGAACTAGGAATGATTCAAACTTATATACAAGCTAAAGGAAGAAAAATAAACAGCTTTAAATATTTTGTACCTGAGATTGAAAATATTATTGATGCTAAATTTGACAGAGAAAACTTAGATATTTATTTAAAGTCACGAAGAAAAATGCTAGCAAAATACCAAGAGCAAAGAAACTCTAATGAAAAAACTTGATTTCCAGTTAAGGATCTTAAAAGCAGAAGAAAACTATTAAATGATTTTTTTAGTTAAATTTTGGTTAAGTTGGGCAGAAAACCCTTCAATAATAAACAAGACTAACCCAAGGATTAATTATTATAACCCACTATAAAGGAAGTAAATACAATGGCTTTTTGGTCTACTAAAGAAGAACTTAATAAATTATCCAATGAAAGTATGGATGTAATAGTAATTAGCAGTTTTTTCGATCCAAAAGATAAGTTGCACCAAATGCCGCCAAATAACTATCAACTGAAGAGAGCCACTATTGAATTAATAGAAAAAGTTACTAAGGTTCTTAAATATGGTGGATTTTTCTTTGTCTATGGATTACCCCATCATTTAGCATTTTGGGGGCAATACATTTCTCTACTCAACGATGAAGCCCACCAAATGATTTTTAAGTATTGGATAGGCTTAAATATCGACAATATGCCTAGATTAGAAACTCTTAAGCCTAATCATCTAGGTTTATTAATGTTTCTAAAAACTAGTACTAAAAATAATACTATTTCCTCTTTTCACTTAAATACAGATTTGGTACGTGTTCCCCATGCTTACTGTTCAGCTTGTGGGCAAAACGTCAAAGACTGGGGTGGAAAAAAACATCTAATGAACCCTAATGGTATTGCCTTATCTGATGTCTGGAAAGATTTGCCAACAAATCAAGTAACAGACAATATAATTCCCAGTCCAATATTGCAGCGTATTGAAAATTTAACTAAAACAGATAATGCTAACTACTTGCACATCATTCAAACACAACCTGATATTGAGTCTATTAGGAAAGAATCTATCAGTAAAGAATCCATTAATAAACCCAACAGCAAAACTCTTTCAAGTATTATAAAAACTGTTAGCAACAACCAATCTACTAGTTATTGGAATAATTTAAAATCTATCGAGATAGATAAGGTTTATTCTGGTGACTGTATTTCTTTCCTAGAAAAAACTGCTAGTTTATATCCTGAAGGAATATTTGACCTAGTTTTTGCTGATCCTCCTTATAACCTTAAAAAAAATTATGACAAATATGAGGATTCTTTAGCTGAAAAACAATATATTCAATGGTGTAATGAATGGTTAGCCGGAATGGCTAAAACACTAAAACCTGGTGGCACTTTGATAGTCTTAAATTTACCTAAGTGGGCTATCCATCATGCAGCTTTCCTAAATAACTTCCTAGAATTTCGTCACTGGATTATCTGGGATGCTTTATCTGATCCTAGAGGTAAAATAATGCCTGCTCATTATGCCTTACTTTACTACACTAAACCTGGGAAGAAGCCAACTTTTAACTATTCTTCATTAGCCACTACTGATAACAATCTATCAGACTATGTTTCACCGCCAGATTCTCCAGAATATTGTTTAAGAGCTTCTTGTGTCAAAAAACGAAAACTTTTTCGTAATAACAACAGAATAGAGTTATCAGATATTTGGTTTGATATCCATAGAATCAAACATAAACGTGATAGAGATGCCCATCCTTGCCAATTACCAGAAAAACTTATGGAGAGAATCATTACTTTAACAACCAACAAAGAAGATTTAGTATTTGATCCTTTTTGTGGAACTGGGACAACTGCTTTTTCTGCTTATAAATTAGATAGGCATTATATAACAATTGATGTTGATCCTAATTATGTTCAGGTTGCTAATGAGAAATTAGCTACTTTACAAACACATTTAGATTTATTCGGCAACCCCATCATTCCTAAACAATCTGTTAAAAGATCTAAACCTCTCGCATCAAAAAAGGAAATAGAAGTATATTTACAAAAATTGGCCCAAAAGCTTGGCCGAGAACCTTTAGAATCAGATATTTTTTCTGATAATGCTGATATCCTAAAAAAGATTGATATGATATATCCAAATAGGTTAGCCGCAATTAAACGCTGTCGTGTTGCTTTAAAAGAAATCGTTCTAAGCTAGCTAGTTCCTCTTGAACCTTCTTTTGCGAACGCAATCTCGGCTTCTTTAGAGCCGAGTCAAGTGAGCAATCGCCTGAAAAGGCGATAAAAAAGCGAATAAAATAAGAAAAATAAGTAGACAAAATAAAGTTAATATGATAAAAAGTAAAAATGGTAATTGTGAAGTTACCATTAGCACCCGCAGGGACGCGGGAATGTGCGCGTAGAGGGATTGTAAGACGACTTTGCCAACGGTAAAACGCAGCCCACAACTCTGATAGCCTAACGGCAATTAAAACATTTATCAGAAATAAGCGCGAACTGCTAAGGTTGCTACATCTCAAGCTCAATACCTCTTTTGCTGATACTCAAGCTCTTCACTGTCGTGAGACAGCGTTTTCCGACCCAGAAACTCGGCTTTTTCAGAGCCGAGAGGTTCATACAAATACCTTTAATGAATACCATAGGCAGCATTAGAAGATGTTGGTTATTTTTTTGACAATAACAATACCATGAGCAACATAAGCGAGTTTTCAATTCACTTTGAAGCAGCAATAGAAGACTTAAAACAAAAAATATTAGGTACATTTAGCAACCGAGTTTCCCAATTTGGTTTTAGATCAGCCTGGGAACACTATGAAGAAGTAATTATTGAGGTACTAACTGAGTTTTTAACAAATGTTCCTTTAAATATCTCTGAGAAAAATATAAAAAAAACAACCAGTAAAAGTGTTTACCCTGATTTGAAAATCCGCTTCAACGGAAAAGATTATGCAATAGACGTTAAATCTGGTGAAGCAGGTAGAAATCCTTGGTATGATATTGGGAGACTTGATACTTATGAGGAGAGCCATTTAGAAAAATATGCTGGTGAATATTGTATAACAGTAAAATGGAAAAACCATGGTGATCCAAAGGTTTTAGCTATTTTTATTGAACCCACTTATAAAAGTGTAGGCTACCGAGCTACTTATAATGGTGTTTTATATCGACCCTACGATGGTAAGCTTAGACCAAAATCTTGGTCTGAGTTTGAAACAAACTATTCTTATTGGAAAGACTTAGAACATTTTAAGATAGGTCTTAAAGCGGCTAAACTACATCGGCAAATACGCTTTATATACCAATGGTATCAAAATATGGATACTGTTAATCGAGAACAAGTAAAAAAAATCTTAGCATCTGTTGACAGTGATAAATTTAGCTTAGAATCCGCAAATGAGTTCTTAAAATCTTTAGATTTGATTACTGATAAAGAAGATTTAGAGCAATAACCCTATAATTAATAGTATTAATTGATTTACTGTAGTGAAATAATATACTTGTTAATCTGCTAACTACCGCTTCTTGGTATTTCTCTCAACCATATCACTCAGTGCCCTAATATCAATATCGGAATGCTCCTTGATATAATCAAAAATCTTGTTGACAGAGGCTAGCAGGTTCTCTTTGTCCAAATCAGTCTTAGCCAAATCACCAATATTAGCTGAAACAGTCTCCCAGCTAAGCACTGTTGCTCCTGAATGGCGTAATGAGTGCATCCAGTTGATTATCTCACTCAAGTCTACAGGCTTTTCCATGCACACAAATTCATCTACTTGGTAACTAAATATTACACATTCCCTCAGTAAGTTATCTGATAGCTCTGGGAATTTATCCTTTAATACCAAGTATTGCCTGATGAT
>JAHFUF010000780.1 GCA_023265235.1 Blastocatellia bacterium | reverse complement strand
AACCTCTTTCCCTATTTTCAGGTTTTATCATTTAGTTTAAGTATTTATTGTTGATTATTTTCGCACCATATCTTTTTTTATTACCACTAACTTATTTTATTTCAATATATTCATTTTTATTCATTACCACTTTACTTTTTATTATATTTAATAATTAGTTCTTTAATCCTTAGCTTATTTCTTCCTATTTTACGAATATTATTCGCATTTACTTTTTTCTATTCTTTTCACTAACTCATTTATTCTCATGGAATTCGCTACTGTTATTTAGGGTGTCGAACTAGTACTTAGATGAATAAAATAGGCCTAACTCCAGAAAAAGACAGAAAAATAAAACCTATGTCCTGACAAACAAGCAAATAAAGATATTAGACGAACAAAATGTACAAAATAGAGCTTTAAAGCTAGTTACGAGGAATTAAATTCATCTAATAAGACAAATAACCAGAAATTACGGATTTTTAACATAGTTTTGGCAACTACCGTATTTTGCTTGGTAAATCTTATGCTAAACATTTGTGATATTTAGAACGCAATAGACTAAGAGCTTTTTGGTATAGAACATTGGGATTCTCCTCAATAGTTTTAGAAGTTCAGGGTTTAGTATTAAGTGACTGCTCAGACTACTTGTTTTTTAGTAGTTTCTCAATGTTTTGTCGCAATATTTGTAAATGAACCGACTGGTAAATTAGCTAGAATCTTGCTTAAATTTTTTGTTTAATTTGACATTTAAAATGTAATATTGTATTTTATATGTCATATTAAAAAATAAACCCAAAATTTATTTAGGAGAGAGTTATGCCAAGCATTTATGAGCAAATTGGTGGTGAAAAAGCAGTAGACTTAGCTGTGGAAGAATTTTATCGACGAGTATTAACAGATGAGAGAATTGCGCGTTTTTTTGATGATATAGATATGGACAAACAAATGGCAAAGCAAAAAGCCTTTTTAACAATGGTCTTGGGTGGTTCTAATCAATACACTGGTTTGGATATGCGTAAAGGTCATGCCCATTTATTAGCACAGGGGCTAAATGATAGCCATGTTGACGCAGTAGTAGAAAACCTAGGCGAGACATTAAAGTCATTAAATGTTCCTATTGAGTTAGTTAATCAAGTTACGGCACTAGCAAGTAGTTTACGTAATGATATTCTTTCTCGTTAAAAGGGGTGCGTTTAATGGCAATTGTGTGGTATCAAGAAAAACAATATCCAATAACTGCTGGTGAGTCGGTGCTCGACACCTTGTTAAAAAACCAATTTACCTGTAGTTATTCTTGCCGTAGTGGAGTGTGTCAAACTTGTTTGATGAAAGCAGAAAATGGAGAACCGCCTGAACGTGCTCAACAAGGGTTAAAAGAAACCTTAAAAAAACAAGGCTATTTCTTATCTTGTATTTGTTATCCTGATCAAGATCTTCATATTTCTTCTAAAAATAACAATAGTGTTTCAGCTTGGATTGTAGGTAAAGAAATACTTAGTCAAGATGTAGTAAAAGTGATTTTAAGGTGTGAGGATAGAATACAGTATTTTGCAGGTCAATATATTACTTTAACCCGTCAAGACAAGCTTTCACGTAGCTACTCTTTAGCTAGTTTGCCAGAAGAAGAAACCTTAGAAATACATGTAAGAAAAATCCCCAATGGCCAAATGAGTAGTTGGCTTTATGATGAAGCCCAAGTAGGTGAACCTTTGCAAATACATGGCCCAATAGGAGATTGTTTTTATACTCCTGGCCAAAGCAATCAACCGTTATTGTTAGCAGGGACAGGAACAGGATTAGCCCCTTTGTATGGAATATTAAAAGACGCGCTAACCCAGAAGCACCAAGGAGAGGTTTGGCTCTTTCATGGTGCTTTACACTCAAAAGGGCTTTATTTGGTAGATGAATTGGTTTCTTTAGTAAAAAAACATGCTAATTTTCACTACTCTCCAACAGTGTTACAAGGCGACCCAGATGAGTTAATTAAGGTAGGTAACTTAGAGGAAACAATTTTTACTCAATTTCCTAAACTATCCGCTTGGCGTGCTTATGTATGTGGCCATCCAGAACTAGTAGTTTCACTAAAGAAAAAACTTTTCTTAAAAGGGGTTTCATTAAAAAATATTTTTAGTGATGCCTTTATTACTTATCCTAAGAATAACACTTAAGAATAATGTAGGGACAGATCTATGTGTCTGCCCTCTTAAAAACAGGTCTGCCCCTACATTTCATTATTCCTGATAGTTTTTATTAAGGAGAATATATGCATTTAACTTATCACACAGATTATTCTTTACGTTTGCTAATGTATCTTAGTGTACATCAAGAGGGCTTAGTTTCAACTACGGAAGTAAGCAGTGCGTATGGTATTTCTAAAAATCACTTGGTAAGAGTAGCACAAACCTTAGCACGTAATGGTTTTGTAAAAATAATCCCTGGTCGTTATGGAGGAATAAAACTAGCTCGAACTCCTAAAGAAATTTCTCTAGGAGAAGTGATTAGAATTACAGAAGTAGACTTTCACTTGGTTGAGTGTTTTGATAAAAACCAAAATGTTTGTCCTATTACTCCTATTTGTTCTTTAAAAAACTTTTTGCAAGAAGCAATGGATGCTTTCTTAAAAACACTTGATGGCTATACTTTAATGGATTTAATGACTGATGAGACTAAAAATACTTTTAATCAATACGTAAACTTTCGTCAAAACAAATAGATTAAGCAAGTTTAATCAACTAAGTGTTTTTAGGAGGTAATGGAACTTCTTTTCCTTTGCCTTCAAGCTCTTGAATTAAAACCTCTTGAGATTCACGCCGCCAATCAATTTCAAACTCAGCCTGCTCCATAGTCTGAGACA
>JAHFUF010000154.1 GCA_023265235.1 Blastocatellia bacterium | reverse complement strand
GCTCCACGTTAAAAACTGCTAAAGGCTGGGAGATTTTTACTTAAACCCTGTGCATTTAGCACGGGGTTTTTAGTTTTTAAAGTCTTTCAGTTTTAGGCTCTTGCTAAAACAACAGGAGGACAAGGTGAATAATTCATTATTTATTGCGCTGTCAGAAAATGAAACTAACGCTAATTCTATAGAAAGCTGTCTTAACAGATTAAAAATAGCTCGTAGTCAGCTTATTTTGCTTATAGAAGACCTTCCTACACAGGCTTTTGCTTGGCAACCAATACTTACTATGCAAAGCATAGGTATCCAACTACTGCATATAGCCTATACAGAAGCTTTTTGTTTAGGCGAAACCTTACCAACAGATGCCCAACAATACCTTTGGGACGATGACAAACCAAAACCTATCTTATCTACACCAACAAAACCTTTGAGATGGTACTTAGATTTACTTGCTACCGTTCGTTATAATGCTATAGAAAAGATAAAACGATTATCTAGTGACGGGTATATTTCCTTGGTGTTTGATAATAAAGCAGAAAAACACTCGCTTAATAGCATTCTTTGGTGTTTAGCTGAACATGAAGCTCATCATAGAGGTCAGATTACTTTGCTAAAAAACTGGTATCAAAATGCATACACTGCTGTTTATGCTTAGTAGTGTAGCCCTTACGAATTAATTAGTAAGGTTTAAGAGATTTTTAGGGAATAGATGAATTTGCTTTGCGTGATTTAGTAAATGCGTCTATTCTCTAGAAAATATAATTAGTCATTGCTTTTAAGGGGATCTTAGTTGTCAAACGGGAATTTATTTTCAAACCGTAATAAATTAATCGCTATTAGTGCTTTCCTAGGGTTTAGTCTTTTCATTTTTCTACTTGGGCGTTTTGCATTACAACGTCAAATGCCATCGCTTTTAGAAGCAGAAAATAGTGAAGAAAATAAAACACCAAAACCAGATTTTAAGCCTGACCTCAAAATGTTTAAGGAGCTTTTTGGAGTAGATAAAGAAGGTATACTTTTACCAGAATTCGTTGAACTACCAGGAGGAAAATTCTTGATGGGTAGTACAAAAGAAGGTGCTATAACAGAGCAACCTCAGCATGAAGTAACCTTAAGTGCTTTTTCTATTAGCCGTACAGAAATTACTAATAGTCAATACTTAGCTTTTTGTCAAGCTACTAAACATCAATTTCCGCAAGATCCTAGGTGGCAAGGCATTTACATGCGTGACTACCCTAACCATCCTACAGTTTGTATTGAGTGGCAAGATGCCACTCAATATTGTCAATGGGCAAGCACTGTGTTAGGCAAACAAGTTCGTTTGCCTACAGAAGCAGAATGGGAATATGCTGCACAAGGTTCTAAGTTTGGTACGACTCTAGAGTTTGCTACTAGGGAGCTGCTTCCTACTACTAGGGTTGCTAGCTATCCTCCTAGCCCTTTAGGTATTTTTGATATGTTAGGTAATGTTTGGGAATGGTGTTCAGATTGGTACGAGCCTCAGTACTATGCAGAAAGCCCAAAAGAAAACCCTATTGGCCCAGAAAAAGGAGATCATAAAGTTATTAGAGGAGGTTCTTGGGCAGAGAGCCGTAATGCTAGCCGCACTTCTCATCGTAACCGTGCTTTGCCTAAAGGCAGTAGTTCTACAATAGGTTTTCGTGTAGTGATAAGTGGTAAGCCCAATGCTGCCCAGCAATAAGTGCCCAGCGATAAATCATTGGGCTATTACCAATAACCCCTCTAGAGCTATAAAATAATGAAAAACAAGAATTTACAGCGTTCCTACTTCACCTGTCCCTTGGTATTGCCAGTCAATTAACATACGAATTTGATCAACTTGATTAGAAAGACCAATAAACCTTACAGCACAATGAGGGCAAATTGTATCTTGACCGCTTTCTGGGGATTTAAACTTAGTAGAAGTAGGGGCAAAATTTTGAGCCTTAAACTCTATTTTGTCAACTGGCCCAGTATAGTTATAAACATGAGTATTGCAGTAAGTACAAAAGACAGGTTTCATAAATTAATATCCATGGAATTTGTTTTGTAAGCCATTGATTCTACAGGGAAAATAAACCCCTAGTCGCGTTAGCGACATCTGATAATAGCCCAGTCCTTTAGGGCTGGGAACTGGGAACTGGGAATATAATTAAATCTTTTATTTTGACTCTGATTCAAGTTTTTTATCTACAGTAGTTAATAAAAATTCTCGCGGTTCCATTAATATATTTTCACCCTTAAGATCCATTGAAACTCCTCGTCCATTTTTAGTGTCAAATTCTCCTATAGTACGAGTAAAAATAATTGTCCACCCTGAACTGTTGGGGCGTTTTTTTATTACACCATAAGCCTTAGGTTGTAGGCTATTATGCCGCAATTTCATTACTAATTCAAAAGATACTAGTTTATCAAGAAGCTCAGGTGTGATTTTTTCGCGTTCTACAGGAGGCAAGTTTGTATAGCCGTTTTTTATAATAAAATCCTCTGCTAAAGAAATAGCTTCTTCTTCACTAAGCAACTTGTTTTCTTTAGCATTTTGTAGGTTTGTTGAAAAAGCGTTTGCTAAATTGTTATTAGGATTTAGCAAACCTCCAATAACAACAAAAGCAATTAAAGCAGATAGAATTATTTTCATTTTTTAAGTTTATTGATTTTTAAATATTTTATTAAACCACTTCAATGCTTTTGCTCGACGAGGGCGAGAATCTTCTTTGTTGTTTGTTGCCTCATCCTCATCTTCTGAACTAGGTGGAAAACCTTCCTCTCCAATATTATTAGGTGAAAAATCTGAAGAGCAAAACTCAGTAGGTTCTGTACCTGTAATAAAATATTCTTCGTAGGTTTCTCCACTGCATTCAGGGCTAGCTAATAATCCTGACCTAGCATCAATGGTTACTTTAGTAAGACCAGTTTTAGGGGTTAAGAATTCTTCGCCGCCAAGGTCTGGACGTTTTGCTAAAGCTTTTTTCATAAATTCTGTCCAGATTGGTAAAGCGGATTTTGAACCCTCTAAACCTAACTGGGAGTTGTCATCAAACCCAACATAAACTACACAAACTAGATTAGGTGTAAATCCTGCAAACCAACCATCCCGACTTGTACCAGTTTTACCAGCTGCTAAAGCATTAAAACCCATTGAGCGCGATTTAGCCGCAGTCCCTTTATTCATAACATCTTGCATAATAGAAGTAATAATAAAAGCTACTTGAGGAGAAATTGTTTGTTGGGTTTTTACTGTTCCTTGATAAATTGTTTTACTATCAGAATTTACTACACGATTAATCGCATAGGGTTCAACTCTTGAGCCTAGATTAGGGTAAGTTGTGTAAGCTCGTGCCATTTCAAAAGGAGTTGCTTCGGCTGTTCCTAATGCTAGAGATGGAAATGGTTGTGGTTTAGGTAAGCCAAGTCTTTCAGCCATTTTAGCTACTTTAGTATAACCAACTTTTTCAGCAACACGTACAGTAACTACATTAAGGGATTTAGTAAGAGCATAACGCAGACTGACATTTTGGTCTGTGTATTTTTCTCCATAATTATCAGGCTCGTAGGTTTTACCTTCACTAAAATTAAAAGTGGTTTTTTGATCTAAAAATTGTGATGCAGCCGTAATTATCTTGTCATCTTTTTCTTCATAAGCACTGTTAAGTGCAGCAGTATAAACAATTGGCTTAAAAACTGAACCAGGTTGACGATGCGCTTCAATGGCGCGATTAAGTTGGCTAGTGCTATAGTCGCGCCCTCCAACCATAGCTAGGATTTCTCCTGTTTTAGCATTTAGTGCAACTAGTGACGCTTGTAATGACCCAGGTTTATAACGTTTACTATAATCTTTTTCTAACTGTGCTAGTCCATTACGTAAGGCTTGATCAGCTGCACGCTGTAAATCCATGTCTATAGTAGAATAAATACGGTAAGATTGTTCGGCAAAAATTTTGTCTCCTAGTTCTTCATTAACCCTAGTTTGTAGATAGTCAAGAAAATAAGGTGCTTCAGCATTGCTACTAGATGATTTAGGGCGAACTTGTAGGTTAGATTTTTTTACTTCCTCTGCTTTAGTAGGGTCAATAAAATTGGCTACTACCATTGAATCTAGTACTTGATTACGACGTTGGATTGCTCGTTCTGGATGTTGGAAAGGTGAATAGTAACCAGGCCCACGAATAACACCAGCTAAAAATGCTGCTTCAGATAAATCTAGTCGATTTACATCTTTATTAAAGTAAAACTTTGCTGCTTCTCCAAATCCATTAATTGAATAATTTCCATCTTGGCCTAAGTAAATTTCATTGCAGTACATTTGAAAAATTTGTTCTTTAGTAAGGCGAGTTTCCAGTAGTACAGAAATAAATGCTTCAGAAAATTTGCGCTTAAAAGTACGTTCAGAAGTAAGAAAGAAATTTTTTACTAATTGTTGAGTAACTGTTGAACCACCTTGTTGGAGTTCTCCTTCAGAAAAGTTACGCCAAACAGCACGAGCTAAGCCACGAAGATCAATACCAGGGTGATCAAAAAAACGTCTATCCTCAATAGCAACAATTGCTTTAACTAATTCTTCTGGTAAATCTTTGTATTCAATATTTTTGCGCTTTTCTTTATCACTATTGATAGAAGTTAATAGCTCAGGTTCAATTAAAGAGTCTGTCAATTCTTTTTTTTGCTCTAGGTCATAAATTGAAGTGATATTTTTACCATCATTAGAGTATTTAACCTCCAAACGAGGAAAAAAAACCTGGTTATCTACTTGTGTGTTATTACTTGGATCAATTTCTAGTAAATTGCCTTTGAGCAAATAAAATCCTCGTGCAGGATCGCGTTGTTTTTCATCACTTATATAACCAATATGGTCTAAATAAGCTACTAGTTCTGTTTTTTTGGTATAAGTGCCTAACCTAAGTTTTGTAGGAGATGTGTAAATACCAGTAGAGCGAACAAAAATTGCTCCTTGGAGTTTGGCATCAATCATTTCAGAATAAATAACATAGAAGTAAGCAAAAACTCCTGTAAGTGATAGCACCAAAATGCCTAGAAAAAAGACTAATCGAGGTGTAAAAATACGTCGCCATAAGCTTTTTCTTTTGGGGGTTACCCTCTGGTTTATAGGTCTTTCAGCCATATTTGTTATCCTTAATTTGGAGTTTCTAAGTTTTTGTAGTTGATTTGTTATGACAATACGTTACAGAGCTTTTTCAGTTTCGCAAAATAGTTGTTAATTATATCAGCTTGACCACCAAGTACTATAGAGTTAATTGTGCTTGAATAGGTTGGGGAAGAAAATAATTTTATGCTACGCTATGCAATAAATTTTTATCCTCCTAAAAACCAAATTCCCTTAATAATTCTGGAGAAAGAAAACATGAAAAAAGTAGTTTTAGCTCTATCTTTAGCACTAATAGTATTATTTATAGCTTGTGAAGGTAATCAACCTAAACCAGTTAGTGAAAGTGATAAAAGCTTTGATTCTGGTCAAGTAAAACCATCTTCCTCAACTGCTAGTGGTGAAACTGGCGTAACTCCAACAAGCACAGCACCTACAACAGTACCAGAGCCAGAAAAACCTGCTGAACTAGTAGAACTAGAAAAAGCTTATGAAAAAAATACAGGTGATGAAGCAACTAAGAAAAAACTAGTACAAGCAACCTATGAACTAGGGCGTAAAATAGAGTATGATAATAGTTTACCGCCATTTGTTAAATATCGGCAAGCATTAAAGTTGTTTCGGCGGACACTGGAATTGGACGCTAATCATAAAGAAGCTTTAGCAGAAAAAGACCAAATAGAAGGAATTTATCGTTCTATGAATAAACCAATCCCGCAATAAGCTAAGCTACAAAACCAGAACTAACACTCTAATTGCCATTATCAAAAGGTTTATAGTGTGCCTAGGAGTAGTCTTTAGGTACACTATAGGATTTATGTTTTAGTTTAAATAGAGTAGTTTGGGATTAGAAACATTCTTAAACTAAGCCAAAAAATAAAAGCTCTATCTAAAATATGTTGCTGTAATTGTGCGATTTGCGCACGGAAAATTGATGAACAGAACAGAAGACTTTGTACGCAGTTTATTACCATCAGGGCAAGGTACTCTTCCTAGCCCACCAAAGGTTTTTTCTGAAGCTGTTAATTTACTTAGTCGTGAATTTGTTGTATCAAGATCTGTAATTTTTACTATTCAAAAAGGACGTGCAGGGGCTAAAGCTACTTATGAATGTTGTGCTAGTGGTGTAGCTTCTATCTTGGGAAAATCTTTTCCTTGGTCAGAACCATATACTGAAGAATTACTTAATACCACTTTTCCAATCCCTGTAGATAACATTGTCACAGACCCTAGGTTTACCAGTAAAAAAATTGTAGAAGAATGGGATATCTTGTCTTTAATTGCAATGCCTATTCGACTTGGCGATATAACTATTGGAATCATTTGTGTTCAACAATGTCAAGAAACAAGGAATTGGTCAGCTAATGAAGTCGCACATTTTGCTAGTTTGGTTAGTGGACTATACTATATTTTAGAATTAGTACGCCCATACGCGGAGTTACGCAAGCAATTTGATAGGTATTTGTTAATCAATGAGTTAACCAGACAATTTACATTAGTAAACAATATTTCAGACCTATTTCATACTTTAGTAGTAGAAATTAGACGGATATTGGCTTTTGATTTTGTTAGCCTTAATTTAATTGATGAAACTACAGGACGTTTACTTAACACAGAACAGGCGCGTTATAGTAATGGTAGGTTTAGTTTTGGACATTTTTTACCAGCCAGTTATTCTATTCCAGGTTGGTGTGTTGCTAATTGGCGGTCGTTGATTATTCGCAATTTATCTAAGGAAACAGTATTAAGGGTGCGTAGAGAGTGGCTAGATGCTGGGTTAATTGGCTGTGCTGCTTTTCCACTAATGTTTGCTGATCAAATAATTGGAGCAATACTATTTTTTACACACTCTAAATTAGGGTTTGATGATACTGAAGTACAGCTTTTACAACAAGCTGTAGAACAAACAGCCGCAGCAGTTCATAGGGTTCGTACTATAGAACAATTAATTAAAAATGCAGGGATTGATGCCCAAGGTGCTAGGCGCGAAGAATTAATTAAAAGAGTTAGTAAAGCTATTGGTAGTCAATTAGATTGGGAATTGGTCTTGCAGCATGCAGTAAATGAACTAGGGCGTTACTTGGCTGTTAGCCGCTGTTATATCATACTTACTCATAAAGAAGATCAGACAAATAATATTATTTTTGAATACCGTGCTAAGGATATTAATCCTTTAACATGCTCAGCCTTTCCTATAAAAAATAATCCTGGTTTAGCTGAAGCTTTGTCTAGCGGCGAAATAGTAATGTTTGTAGAAGCACAAAGTGAAGAATTACTTAGACCTATGGAGGATTTTCTTAAAACTAACAGTGTTCGCTCTACACTTTATCACCTAGTTGCTACTACTGGAGATAAAAGAGCTTTTCTTTGCCTAGATCAATGTGATCGTACTCGTACTTGGACTGAGGATGAGCATAATTTGGTAGTCACCATTTCACAGGAATTAGCTATTGCTTTAGAACAAGCAGAATTAATTGCTAAACTCCAAACACAAGCAGAACGAGAAGCTTTATTAAACCGGCTTACCGCCTCTATTCGTGCTTCTTTAGAGCCAAAACAAATCCTACAAACTACTGTTAAAGAACTGGCTAAAACCTTAAGTATAGACCATTGTTTTATTGGGCTTGCTGATGCTAATAAAGAAACCTTAGTTATTGAAAATGAATTTTGTGGCTCAGGGATTACTTCTTTATTAGGTAGAGCTATTGAAAAGAAACTCTTTGGTGACGAGCTAGATTGGGCACAAAGTGGTAAGTTTATTTCTTTTACTGCAAAAGCCGCTTTATCCAAAATAAGAGAAAATAATAATGATCAAGATATGTTGCCCTATGCTGCTTATGTTCCTGTTTATATTGATAAGAAACTAATTGCAGTAATTGGATTAAGACAATTTAATCATCAAAGATATTGGAAAAAAGAAGAAATGAGCCTGTTAAATGCTGTTGCTGACCAAGTTGCTGTTGCAATAAGCCAAGCAAACCTATTAGAACAAAGTAGGGCACAGGCTAAGCGAGAATTACTACTTAATGAGATATTTAAAACCCTAGCAGATTCTCTTAACCGTACAGAGATTATAGACAAACTAGCAATAAAAATAGGTGAATCTTTAGCTGTAGACCGTTGTTTTGTATCTCTTTATTTTGAGCCAATTTACGATACTTCACACTTACATAAACTTGAGCATAAAAGCGAATATTTAGCAGAAGGTATATCTTCTATTAAAGATAACCTAGATGTTTTCCAACCAGCATTATTAAAATGGCTGACAAGAAATAAACAACCTTTAGTAGTCAACGATGTTTTAGAATATCCTTTTAAGGAAGGTAAAAGCGAGCTTATTAATGCTTCAGTCAAATCACTACTAATTGTTCCTATTGCTCAATCAGGTAAATTAACAGGAATTATGGGCTTGCATCATTGCAAATCAACACGTATTTGGCAAGAAGTAGAAATTGATTTGGTTGCAGCAATTGCAGCACAAGCCTCTGTAGCAATAAATAATGCTTATCTGTTTCGTCGTATTGCTGATAGCCAACAACATTGGCAACATACCTTTGATTCTATGACAGATGGAGTAGCGCTGCTAGATAAAAATGGTAGAGTAATTTGTGCTAATGAAACACTTATAAAATTATGCAATATTTCTAGCGAAGATGTGATTGGTAAATTAGGAATAGAGTTATTTTCTATTGCTCCAGATAACTATAGTGGATTTGAGCCTATTGAAGAAGCACTTCGATCTAGCGTTAGTATGCAAGTAGAGATACAAGACCTACATAAACGTATTTTACGACAAAATATTGACCCAATATTAGATCAAAATGGTAAAGTAACAAATTTAATTTTAGTAGTTCGTGATGTAACAAAAGAAAGACAAGCGGAAAAAGAAATGGCACAACGTAACAGGGAATTATCTACGTTAAATGCTATTTCTCAAGAAATTAGCAAGTCCCTAGAAATAGACAAAATTATTATTAGTGCTTTTACTAAAACTGTAGAAGTCATGGGGGCTGATATAGGGCTAGTTTT
>JAHFUF010000779.1:2169-2847 GCA_023265235.1 Blastocatellia bacterium | reverse complement strand
TTACAGCTAACGCATAGATAGTACCATCTGAGGTTACAGCTAATTGATGAATTTCCCTCAAGGGGCTGTCAAAAAGAGCAAAAGCTTTTCCTGATGGGTTTAACTGTAGGACTAGTCCGCCAGGATCTGTACCTGCAATCATATTTCCTTGGTTGTCTGGAACAAGAGAAATAATATGTTTTTCATTAGTTTTTATAAAAACGCTGCCTTTACCATTAGGATCTACTTTGTAAACAGTGCCTTTATCACCTGTGCCAACAAACAAATTCCCTGTTTTATCAAAAGCAAGTGACCAAATATATTTATCTTCTGGGTCAAAAAAATCTGCTGATTTTCCATCTGAAGTCACTTTGTAAACTTTACCATCTGGAGAACTACCAACATAAAGATTTCCATTTTTGTCTACAGCTAGTGCTGTAATATCAAGCTCACCTGCATCAAAAAGCATTGTGCCTTTTCCTGTTTTATCAACTTTATAAACTCTACCTTCATGCCCTGTACCTAAGTAAACATTTCCAGTACTATCAGCAGTAGTAGCAAAAACAAAAGGTTGTTCTGTAGCAAAAACCTCACTAAACATAGGAGCTAAACTAACTAGTCCTTTATCAGACACAGAAACTCCTTGAGCATCACCACGTTCAATATCAATTTGTTTATTAATTTCCCAAAAAGCTACTC
>JAHFUF010000779.1:0-2159 GCA_023265235.1 Blastocatellia bacterium | reverse complement strand
CTTATTGTATTACCTTAATAGAAATTGTTTGTTGGCCAGCAATAAAGAAACTTGCTGGTGGAACTTCTTGTGTAAGCACAGTAGCAACAGGTAAAGCAATATAGCTAGTAGTAGCACGTGAGGATTCTAGAGTAGCCATCATTGAAGGCGGCAAACTAGGTAGTGCTTGGTTATTTACTATTGCTCCAGTATCTAAGTAATGTAATTTAACATAAAGACGATCATTCCTAGGTAAACTATTAACTGTATTAATTAAAGCTTTTAAGTCTTTAGGGTTAGCATTAATTAACACTCTTTGCTCTAGGTTAGCCATTACAGCACCATCTCCAATAGTTAAGCTCAGTTTTCCAAGAGGTGCATCGCTAGGAATAGTAACAGGGATTTTCTCTGTATAAGTCTCTCCTTTTTCGTTACGAGCAAAGGCTTGAACAATTAATTTTTCACCTCTTTTAACCTCTGTTCGATCAACAGAAATTCCAGTTAAATTGCCATTATCACGCTTATCTGTAGCCTTTAGGTTAACCTCTATGGCTTCTAATTCCATAGGAAACCCGTTGCTATAAAGCAGTGACACAGGATAACCAGCATAAAGAATGGCACTAAAGTAAGCATTATCTCTAGAAAAACTATTACCAAAATTAATTTCTGGCTGATTTTTTAATTTAATCTTACCTTCTAAATTAATAGTTAAATCTCCTAGGCTACGCTCTGTAGATAAAATTGAATTTAATGTAGAAATTTGCACTAGGAGTGGAGTTAGAAAGGCATCTGCGACTAGTTCCATTTGATAAGTCTGTTTTTTACCACGACTAGTATTTACGTTAACTTTTAAAGGTATTAATTTAGGTGCTACTCCTAGTTGCCCATAAATACCTGTAGCACGATCCTGCACCATTGAACCTACTAGTTTTTCGCTAGCTGATAGCTTAAAGGAATTAGCAATGCTTGGTACAACCGTAACAACACTGCCTTCAGTCATAGGTAGGACAGTGCCACCAATGCCACCAGGAGCAAAAAAAGGATGCCCAAAAGCATATATTTTGTCTTTATCTCGCCAAGTAACTGTACCAAAAGCAGCTATAGCTAAATCGCCTCTTATTAGCTCTACGCCAATAGTCTTACCTGGAGTTAAAGTATCTTCGCTAGCCATTTCCATAGAACCTCTAGAAGCACTGCCACTAGCTAGAATTGGCTGAAAGCCTAGGGCTTGAAAATAATTAGTAAAATATGGAAATACACTAGGGTCAATACCACTAATTGATAGTGGGGTAGCAATTGGCATCAAGCTTTGTCCCATAAAAGGAGCTAAAGCAGGAATAGCAGCAACGGCTTGAGCACTAATGGGAATAGGGGGGAGCGTACTAACTGGTTGAGCAAAACTTGAGTTTAAACCTTTTGATTGGCTAGCTTGAGCCAATTCTTGAAAAGATATTCCTTCTACACTGCGTTCCTCTGCTTTTTCTTCTCTATTCTCAAAAATCGATATCATATCGCCAATAGGAGTAATTGCCCCAATAGGCTCTTTTGACAAAGGAAAAGCATAAGCAATTGCTCCTACTAGCCTTCCATCAATAAAAACAGGGCTACCACTCATACCAGCAAAAACACCTGTACGGTCTGTTTGTTGGCTCTTTAGCCGCATTATAATTAGTGAACGACCTGGATGTCCTACAAGGCTTGGAAATTTGCCTAGTATTTCTACCTCAAACTCTTCTGTCTGGCTACCAGCAAAAATTGTTCGCCCTATGGCTTTCATACCAGGTTTGACTTGTTCTAAGGGGAAAAAATCTTTATTGTTTTGCACTGCTGGCGTTGCTAAAGCAAACCCCACCCAAATTAGTATTAAACTTAGTGCCAAAATAATCTTTTTCATTTTTTTTCGGCACAGTATTACCTACTTGTAAAACCTAAAAATGTGCCGCCTCAGTGATAAAATTTTACATTAAACCAATTGATAAACCTTAAAACTCAATATAACTTTCGCTTGTTAAAAGTGTCAACTATCCTTTGTTATTCTATATAGTTACTTAGCCAAAGTACAAGCAATGAGTTTTAGGAATTGGGTTTTCGACTATGATGTATACAAATTTTTGTATACTATGTAGCCAAACAAGCTCTATTACCAAACATTAATGAATCAGCCCAAGAAACTTGTTTCT
>JAHFUF010000153.1 GCA_023265235.1 Blastocatellia bacterium | reverse complement strand
CTGTTTTTTGCCCTTCTGATGGAGACCGCCTTGTAAAGATTGAAGGTGTGGTCAAAGAGGATCCTTTAATTGGTGAAGTAATTGACAATAAGTATCTAGTTGAATGTAAAGTTGCTAAAGGTGGTACTGCTTCTGTATATCGGGCTAAGCATATTCAGTTAGATTTATCGGTTGCCTTAAAGGTAATGCATTCTCATTTGGCTACAGATAAAACAGCAATTGAGCGATTTCGCCGAGAGGCTTTTGCTGCAATGCATATTCGACATCCTAATGCTATTGCAATCTTAGATTTTTCTATTTGCTCAGATGGTATGGTTTATGTAGTCACAGAGTTTCTTTCAGGGGTTTCTCTACGAGAAAGGATTTTACAGAATTATGTTTTTTCTCTTACTGAGGCCAATGAGATTATACAACAAGCTTGTGCTGCTGTGTCTGTTGCTCATAAAAGAGGCATAATTCATCGCGATCTTAAACCAGATAATATTTTTTTACATAAAGATCAAGGACAGGAAGTTGTTAAGGTTTTAGATTTTGGTATTGCTAAACTAGGAGATGAACACCCAATAAATGATTTTTCTGGTAGGTTAACTCGCCATGGTTATGTCTTAGGCACTCCTCATTATATGGCACCAGAACAATGTCAGGATAAAGAAGTAGACGCACGAACAGATGTTTATGCTTTAGGCGTAGTACTTTATGAAATACTTACAGGTAAAGTTCCTTTTAATGCCAAAACTTATTCTGCAATTGTTTACCAAAAAGTTAAAGAAACCCCTCCTCCAATGTATGAGATACGCCCTGATATCCATCCTTTGGTTGATGGCGTAGTTCGTCGAGCATTAGCAAAAAAACCAGATGATAGGCCAGAATCTATGATGATATTTGCTAGGGAACTAGCATTAGCTGTAAGGGCTGTTACAGAAGATGAATTTTTGAATGTGTTTCAAAATGCCAGTGAAAATGAGCTAGAAGCGGCTATTTTACTTGCCGGTGAACCTGCACGAAACATTACAGGACATTTAAGAAATAGAATTAATACTGCGAGTTTGATTGGTAATGCTAAGGCTAAAGGGGAAACAAATCCTTTACTTCAGTCAGAAGTAGGAGCAACTATATCTGGTAATAACACCAGAGCTACACCAGAATCTAAGGTTTTAGAAAAAGATATGGTGATAAATTTGGAAATTAAAGAAGAAAAAGAAGAAAAAGAAGAAAAACAAGAAAATAAAATATTTCCAGATCAATCATTAGACATAGCTACTCAAAAAACTTTAATGGAACTTTCTACAGCAGATGAAATAAATTCTACTAACTCTACGCTAGATGCTTTGCCAGATTCACATTATGATGAATTATTAGCATTTACTGAAGATGCTTCTGTGCTACTTCATCAAGAAATGCTAAGCCTGTCAAAAGAAATGGTAATGCTACTACAAATAGTGGTAGATGATTTGGGTGCAAATGAGCCTTTAGATAGAGTATTCTTTGCAGAATTACGCACTAACGTAGATTCCTTACGCGCAGTTATGTATCACTTACAATACCAGTATGATCAACAAGCTAGTTAAGTTTTTTTATCTAATGAATTTAGATGCTTAAGCATTTCTTGCTTGGATATTGAAAAAGTATCGTCTGCGCCTTTGGGTAACTTAATTTGGTTATTATCTATATCATCAAAATCAAGTTTTTCTGGTGGCATTGAAACCAAAGTAGTTGCTTCTTCTGAGGAAATCAAATTAAATTTGAGATGGGCTGAGCCTAATATTAGCAAATCATTATCTTCTAAATATTGTCCAGATATTTCTGCTCTTAGTAGATCAATAGTTTCTCCTTTGCGTATAATCGACGTTCCATTAGAACTACCAGTATCATAGATAGCAAACCTACCATCTTCATAAACAATTTTGGCATGTAAACGTGAAACAGAGCTATTAATAGACAAAGGATCAAGGTGACGTGCAAAAATAAAATCATTGCGCCGAATCATATGACTAGTTTCTCTATCAGTAACATTTCTAAGTCTACCTAAATAGGTCACTTGTTTGGTAATAATATAATCTACCCTGTAAGGTTCTCCATTAAGGGCCGTAAGCCGGGCTAGTAAAGGAATTTCTGACTTAGGTGCAAAAACTTGTAAAATTTTACCTTCTTGTTTATTTAGTAGGACTGTAAAATCTTCTCTTATTTCCTCAGGAGAAGGCCAAAAGAATTTTAAGCTTATATGTTGATGTGGTTGAGCAATTGAATCTACTTCAATTTTAACAAAATCAAAAAGTTTATAGTTTAATTCTGTCATATACTCATAGAGATACTTCATAAAAACAACAGAATTAAAAATAACTTCTAATTCTTCTATTTTATCTGGTGTACTACCAGGAACTGATATAGTAAGCAAGTTAGGGACATAAACGGTATTATCGAGCCACTCAAAACGATTTTCTTCTAATTGTTGAGCAATTTGTTTTGTTACTTGTTCTGGGTTGAGATCGTCAAAGGAAAGATAATAATTAGCTTTTATTGTTTCAAATAAAAATTCTTGTAAAGCTTTTAATTGAGTATTACGTGACATCATGACGGATCTCCTAGCAATAACTAAAAATAAACTAACTTGGGGTTAACTATCTTGTCTAGGTTAACTTAGGCCATCTTTCCAGTCAAGTAATCTACTAATAAATATAAAATAAAGATAAATAGTCCCGCTCGCTAGATTGAATGGATAAGAAATTTTTTACTTTCACTAATCAGAGCATTGCATCAGGAATGCAAATAGAATACTATAGGTAACACTTGTCAAAACATGTTTATGTGCTATTAGTTTCGTAGTTTATCTTAGAGAGATGCTACCATGAAGATACAACTGTTGCCCGGTGGTGGAGCAAACAATCCAAAAGAACAATACCTGACGTCTTTTTTAATTAACGATGAATTAGCAGTAGATGCTGGTGCACTACCGCTAGCACTTAGTCGGGCAAGACAGTTAGCTATTCGTCATATATTTATTACCCATGCCCATCTAGATCATATGGCAGGGTTGCCTCTAATGCTAGACAATATTTTTACCGAAATGAGCCAAACTATTCTGGTTTATGCTATAAAAGAAACCATAGACGCTCTACATCAACATATTTTTAATAATGTTATTTGGCCAGATTTTACTAGTTTTAAGAATAGTAATGACGTTAATTTACAGTTTCAAATAGTCACTCCAGGGCAACCAATAAAAGTTAATGATTTAGAAATTATTGCCATTCCTGTAAGTCACACAGTTCCTACTATTGGGTTAGTAATTAAAAATCAAGAGAAGGCAATAGTCATTTCTGGTGACACAGGGAGTACAGAGGAATTATGGTTAAAAGCTAGAAATTTAGATGAGCTAACAGCAGCTTTTATTGAATGTTCCTACCCTAATAGATTAAGCGATTTAGCTAGTAAATATGGCCATCTTTCACCACAATTATTATTTGCAGAATATCAAAAAATAGGAAAAAATATACCAACATTTGCTTATCATATTAAACCAGCCTATTTAGAGGAAATAATCACTGACCTACAAGCTTTAGAAAACAAACACATAATAATAGCTGAACCTGGCCAAGATTACGAAGTCTAGTTTTTACTTATATAGATGGGATTTACTATGCTAACATATTGATTCTAGAGTGTTTAGGGTGATTATGAAAACCTTAATGCCTTCTAAGTGTTTTTGGCAATAGGACATTGATTTGTCTGTAGGTGTTTATCCTAGTTTGGAAAACTTAATCTAGAAGATTTTATTTAATTGCTAGATAGCTAGAGATAGCTATCTCCTAGCTATCCCCTAGTTTGTCCTAGTTTTGTGGTGCGTCCTTAGCACAACGAAACCCTAATATTGGAGAAGTACGCTTAATAGAGTCATAACCACGAAAAGTAGTAACACAATATTCTATTGTGTCTTGGAATGAACCTCCACGGAAAACCCTTTGGTGTTTTGGATCTGTGATTTTAGGATCTGTTGAGTTTGGATAAGATTTTGCTGGTGAAGATGTCCATTCCCAAACATTTCCACTCATATCATAAAGCCCAAATGGGCTTTTACTTGTTTTAATTGAACCAACAACAGTACGAACAGACTTGGCTTTAAACTCTTTAGAATTAGCATGTGTAGTGTCAGGAGCGTTTCCCCAAGGATAAAGGAAATGTTCTGGCCCAGAAGCTGCGATTTCCCATTCTTCTTCTGTTGGCAACCGCTTGTTAGCCCACTTAGCATAAGCTTGAGCATCTTCCCAACTTACATCAGTTACAGGCTCTTGGGGTTTACCAGAATATTGTCCGTTTTGCCATTCTTTAGGTGGAATATGTCCTGTGGCTTGCGCAAAATCACTATATTCTTTGTTTGTAACCTCATAAATATCCATATAAAAAGCAGCTACAGTTACCAAGTGTTGTGGTGATGAGAATGTGTCTTCCTTTGGCCCAAGCTCATTACTACCAATGTTATATTCACCTCCAGGTATAAGAACCATGTTTTCAGGAGCAGAAACCGCTATGGGTTCAGGCGTTGTAGCTGTTTCTGAGGTTGCAATAGGGCTAGGCTCTATTTGAGGGGTAACATTACTTGTTTGAGGTACTGTAGAAATATTTTCAACCAACTTCCAAGCAATAAAAATAATAGAGGCTATTAAAATCACAATTATGCTTATTAAGAAAGGTACTTTTAGAGACGGTCTATTATTTATTTTAAGAGTTTCTCTTGAAGTCTCTCTTGAAGTTTCTATCTGTGTAGGGGTTGAATCTATTAGGGTAGGAATGCTAGGTGCAATCATTTGATGCTCTGTAGGAGCATTGAATATTGTTGGAGTCGACAACTCTACTGATGGATTATTTGAAATAGCTATAGGGGCTGTGTTTGGTAAAGATTTTTCTTGTGCAAAGTCTACATAAGCTGTTGAAATAGCTGTTTTATTAGGATCCATATCATCTAAAAAAGAACTAGAAACAGAGGAGAGAGGATTGGTTGGTAAATCTTTTTGTGCTTGACCAGGTTTTTGGGAACGCGGGCCGACAGAAATTGTTTTGAAAGCATCTTTTTTAGATTTACCTTTTTCTTGTTGAGGGGCAGAAAATGCTTTATTAGTTAAAGTATCTGTTTTTGCATCAAGGGTTTGTGGCGTAGATAGTGATGGTGTAGGCGTTCCCCAAGGGTTAGTTACATCTGAAGACCAAGTGTTTAATGCAGAGGCAATGTCATCACTCTCAAAAGCAGGTCTTTGCATTTGTACAGTCTCAGGCATAATTTCTTCAGAAGTAATAGGGCCTTCTAAATTTGGATAAGAAAAATCCTCTCCTTTAGCTTTGTTGTTTTTTGGGACTGCTTTCATGGTTAAAGTTTGAGGAATAGGGTCAAATGGAATATCTTCTGCCTTTGGTGGAGAGAGAGGGGGTTGATCACTTTTTTGCAAAGAAAAAGCTGGGATTGAATTTAAGGTTTGATCGAATGCTTTATTAGATGACTCAGAAACAACAGGGGACTTGTCAGAATTACTATTGGCCTCACTAGGCTTTGACACTGCTGCCATAGTTAGAGTTTGATCTGATGATATTGAAACAGGTGGTGGTGGTGCTGGTGGTGGCACTTTCCAAGACTCTTCTCCAGCTTCCATTAATTCTTTTAACAACTGTAATTGTTCTTCGGGTGATTCAGGAGGTTTCGGTTGTGTTAGTACTGTAGGAAAATATTCTTCTGATTTACTTGTGGTGTTAGCTCTACCAGCACTCTCGCTAGTAAAAGTAGCTACAGGCATACCAACGTTTGTACTTTTTAAGTCTTCATCAGATGGATTACTTAAAGAACCCATTTCTACAGTTCGTAGATCAGTGTTAGGAGCAGGTTTAGTTGCTTTGCTTGCATTTGATAACATTAAGATATTAGCCATAGCTTGTGTTTCATAGAAATTTTCTACTATATCATTAGAAGATTGAGTTTGGGTGCTAGGCTTAGGTTCAAAACCAGGTAATTTATAGGATAAGTTGGTAGCCCCAGGATCTTCTGCCTCTTCAAGACTAGGCTTATTAGTGGGTTCTAAGGGTTTACCACGTTTAGGTAAGCTGGGAGGAGCAGGAGGTACAAACGGCCCAGAAGGGCGAGGGTTTGAACTACTAGGAACCGAACTATGTGTTTTAGTAGGAGGCTTATTTGCTGTTGTTGTAGGCAAAGATGCCCCACAATTGCGGCAATATTTTTGATCTGTTGCGTTATCAGTTCCACAAAACGGACAATACATAATTGTTGCTCCAGCTTAGATTTTCCCTAAAAAAATTTTAGTTTTGGATTCTTGAGGCCGAAAATTTTTATGATAAAGTTTCTTATTTTTTTAGGAAGAAACTAGGTTACAGTTACCTATCTAAATATAATTAAAATTTAGATCAGAAAGAAACATTTTAGCATTTTTGAGAAAATACTTTAATTATTAAATACTATATTCTAAAAATTTTAGCTAATAGGAGGTCTGTATAGCTTTATGTAAATACAAAATAATACAAACAATAGTGTTTTGAAAATTAGTAACTACAATTGCCTATAATATCAAGTATCAACCAAAAACGGGTGCCAGCAACTAGAATCAAGCTTGGGGGAAGCAAAGAAGCTGTTAACTGGCACATTTGGGTAGTGATCGAAACAGATGGTTAAAAACCATCTTAAGTGACAGTATAGAAAACAAACCACTATTTTGATTGATTGTTTGTCTAAAAAATTGTCACTTGCTGTAGCAAAATTAGTATTGCACGCAAGTTTCTTACTGTCAATGCGACCTTTGTTTATTGTCTTTTTGTTAAAATTTTTGGACTCTTTTTTAGCTTAGGAGAACTGAAATTGTCTTTGTCTAGCTGCTTCATAAAGTAAAATAGCAGTAGCTGTTGCTACATTTAAGGACTCTACACTCTTAGCCATTGGTATAGAAACATTTTCTTTTGCTAGCTTTTGTATAAAAATATCTATTCCATCAGCCTCTGAGCCAAGTATTAATGCTGTAGGCAATTTCCAGTTAAAAGATGTGTATTCTTTACTTCCTTTTGTACTAGCAGTAATTATTTGTAGTCCTGACTTTTGACAAAACTCAATTACTTGCGGTGTTTTGATATTTAGGATTATTGGAAGACGAAAAGAAGCTCCCATAGCTGATCGTAACGCTTTTAAGTTAAATGGGTTTACTGTTCCAAGTGTAGTTATTAAACTATCTGCTCCTACAGCTTCAGCCGTGCGAATAATTGTGCCAATATTGCCAGGATCTTGTAATTGATGTGCAATTACTACTAAAGGCAATGGCTTACTTACAGCATCATCTAGGCTAGCATAAGGGAGATGCGCTATTGCAGCCACTCCTTGAGGGGTACTTACATCAGACATCGCTGTCATAATGGATTCTGTTACTAAGGCGCCTCTACAGGAAAGGTTTAAGAGTTGTTTATAAAGCTTTTGTCCTCTTTCTGTGGTGTGTAGGCGATCAGTATAAGCAATTACTTCAAAATGAAGTTGGGCATTTACTGCTTCCTCAATTAGGCGTACTCCTTCAATTAAAATTAAGTGACGCTCATGACCTTGACGAACGTCGCGAAATCGTTTAATTAAAGGGTTTTGACGGCTAGTAATTTTATCTATTAACATAAACACTATGAATAATATTTCACTGGCATTACAAATTGACCAAGCTTCTCAAATTATCAAAAATGGCGGGGTGGTTGCTTTTCCAACGGATACATTCTATGGCCTAGGTTGCGATCCATTCAATGCTAATTCGGTAGAAAAAATTTATCATCTCAAAAATCGCCCTTCTTATAAAGCCATACTCTTACTTATCTCTTCATTAAAAATGCTAGATAAATGTGTTGTTTTAGACAAGTTAAGCAAAAAACAACAAGACTATTTTCATACTTTAATAAAAAAATTTTGGCCAGGCCCACTAACTATAGTATTGCCTGCTAATGATCTACTGCCAAGAAATTTAATTTCTCCAGAAAAAACTGTTGGAGTCCGATATCCTGACTGCATAGTAGCACAAGAACTTGCTAAAGCTATTGGAGGGGTTATTACTGCTACTAGTGCTAATTTATCAGGAAAAGCAAACACTCAAACACCTTTTGAGGTAAAAGCGCAATTTGATGGCCTAGATTATATTTTAGATGGTGGTAAAAGCTCCGGGGGAGAAGCTTCTAGTGTGGTAGATTTAACTTCTGATCCTCCTACTTTGGTGCGTGAAGGTCGAATTAGCCGAATTAGTCTAGTCACTTTATTGGGAAATCTGGCTTAATTTTCCACTTTATTTTGACATCGCTTAAGATCTAGATTTAAGCTTAACTCTGTCTGAACAAATTAAACTAGATTAATCTTAAACACTAAATTTTCCTTTGGAAACAATATGTTAAATCAAATACAAAAACCTCTAATAGGTGTTACTACTCGACTAAATGAAAAAGACGATCAGTTTTACTTAAGGCGTTACTATGGTGAAGCAATTTATTCTACTGGCGGGACCCCGCTTTATTTACCACTCATTCCAGAAATAGATTATGTTGAAGCTGTAGTCAAATGCTTAGATGGAGTAGTGCTTTCTGGTAGTAACAGTGATGTTGATCCTCTTAGGTATGAACAAGGCCCGCATGTAAAACTAGGAACCGTTTCCTATGAACGAGATGAAACAGATCTGTTGATGTTACAGGCTTGTGAGGCTAACAAAATCCCTGTACTAGCAATCTGTTATGGTATGCAACTACTTAATGTTTATCGCGGAGGTACTTTATTTCAAGACCTAGAATCACAAATAGAAGATGTTCTTAAGCATCAACAAGAGGGCAATTATGCTCGTCCATCACATAGTATAAAGATCAAAGAGGAAAGTTTACTGGCAATTTTAGCTGGTGGCAATACTGCTAGGGTAAATAGCCATCATCATCAAGGAGTAGACAGTTTAGGACAAGATCTTGAACCAATTGCTTGGTCTGCTGATGGGTTAGTGGAAGCAATTATTAACACTAAACCAGAGCATTTTATTTTAGCTGTACAGTGGCACCCTGAAGCAGGATGGGAAAAAGATCAACTTTCTCAAGCATTATTTCGACATTTTATTTCTCGTGCTTGTCGTAAATAAAAAATAGCTGAACTAGTATTTGGTATTAAG
>JAHFUF010000152.1:5055-9152 GCA_023265235.1 Blastocatellia bacterium | reverse complement strand
TACTAATTTTTACTTTCTTGCTTTTTATTTTTGGTTCTATAACATCGAGCCTACCGCCTTCTTTTGCCTTTTTGCCGTTAAACTGTTAACTACTTTTTGTCATTTATGAAACTTGCCCAAAAAGACAAGCGAAAACAATATTACAGCGAAAAAAGCAAAACACAGGCAGAGTTATGATGTTTAATGTCTATTTAAAAAATATCATAATAAGGCGTATTAACCAATGAATTCCTAAAACTGAAAGACCTGTTTTAATCAATAATTCATTAGTAGATAGTAGTTTAAGAAACTCAAAAGGTTTCCTAATATGAAATATTGCTAGTAGGGAAGCGAGCCAACCAAAAAACACTCCAACAAACATTACTGGCCCCAAACCATGAAATTGAAATGATGCCAGTAAATCCCCTTTAGCAATCGAACAAAAAGAGCGCGTCATCCCACAACCAGGACAAGGTAGTTTGGTTAAGTTATAAAATATACATAAAGATACTCTAGGATGTGGATCGGCATGATAAAAATAGCTGATTAATAAAGTTGCTCCCAAAAAAATAAACACTGCCCAAGGTAATGCAAGAGAACTATTTATCCATTTATCAAGCTTACGCATATATATATATTTATTCTTAGTCACGTTAACGACATCTGATAATAGCCCAGTCTTTTAAGGCTAAGTACTGTTAAGTTTATCAACGACGAGTTAAAGCATGTATAGGTTTTGGCCCAGAGTTTTGCTCAAAAAACCCAAGCAAAAGGTTAGCAAATTCATCTGTGTATTCCAACATAGGGAAATGATCACAGCCTCGAATAGTCGCTAGTTTGCCAGCTTTGATCAGTTCAAATAAAGAGCGCAGCAATTCTACAGAGCAAATACGATCTTCTGTCCCACGTACTAATAATGTTGGAATATATAATTCTGAAAGTGCTTGTTGAAAACGATGTTTGGCATCACTTCCCATACAACTTGCCAATAAATGAAATGCTGCACGACGATCAGCCTTAGCAAAATCCTGGTAAAGGTTGGTTCGGTATGGTTCAGGAGCGTTATGATAACGCCAAGCTACTAGGTTACCTACCATTGGTACTTTAGCTAGGTCTTTAAGTAAAATACTAGCTTGTTGCCACAGGGAAGGCAGTTCTACAGATTTAGAATCTTTTTCAGAGGCTTCACTTTCTGGGGCTAGTGCGGTTAAAGTAAGCACATCTTGAGGGTGTTGTCTGGCACAAAGTACGGCAGTCCAAACACCTAAACCATGCCCTACTAGGTTTACATCTTTGAGTTTCAGTGAGGTGATTAGTTGATGAAGGTCTTCGCTGTGATCATCTATTTCAACACCAGACTCTAATGATAGTGGTTGTGAACGGCCAAACCCACGAGCATCATAGAGCAAACAACAATATTTTTTTTTAAGTCTTTCTACTAAAGGCAACCAGTAGTCACAAGAAAGTGTCCAACCACTGATAAAAACTATTGGTGTCCCTTCTCCGATTAGCTGATAATAAATTTTACTAGAGTTAATATCAATAAATGACATAAGGTTTTCTTTTATAAAGAGTTAAGCTTTATCAAAGTGAAACACAGGAGAATTAAAAGCTATATTATGCTTAGTTTCTCTTGCTAGTTTTTGGTAGTACTCGTTACAATGCTTTCTAACAAATGATCTAGAGTTGTTGTAATTGAACCACACGCTTACACATAGCGTCAATTAGCACCAGTAGCACTGCACTTAAAAATGTAATACCAAATAAAAGGTAGAAAACTTATACCTTTTTATTTTACTTTTGGGGATAAAACTGTTTTGTCTGAGAGCGATTTAGAATTAATAACCCATTGTCGTAATGGAAATTCGGATGCTTGGGAAAAAGTTGTGCGCGAGTATTCACGCAATGTTTACAAACTAGCATACCGTTTTACTAGCAGGCATGAATCTGCTGAAGACCTTACACAAGAAGTTTTTATCCGCATTTATCGTTCTCTAGACCAATATGATCCTGAACTTGGGGATTTATCCAATTGGTTAATGCGTTTAGCACGCAACCTAATTATTGATGATTATCGTAAACGTCGCCGCCAACCAGCAGATTCTAGTGATGACCTAGATGATCATATGCATCATCTTAGCGGTGGTTTTGAAAATCCTCATAGGCGTATTGAGCGTCAAGAACGTTCTTTACAAGTTCATTCTGCAATAGAAAAGCTCTCGCCAGACTTACGAGAATGTGTAATTATGAGGGATATTGATGAACTTAGTTATCAAGAGATTGTTGATAAGTTGCAAATTCCTGAAGGAACAGTCAAATCCCGAATTAACCGAGGTCGTATTGAACTAGCCAAAGTGCTAAGACGAATGAAAGTCTCAATGTAATCAATAGTAATTACCAAATTCTATATGACTTTTGTTTTTGAGAAACTATAAATCTAGGAGTCTTTATGAAAGCTTTAAGAAATATTACTTTAGGTGTTGTTGGAGTAGTTGCTGGATATTACTTGCTAAATTTTGTTTGGATAATGTTTTGGGATGTTTTAATGAAAATAATTGCAATGTTGCAAACTGCGTTTATGGTCGCAATTGTAATGGCAGCAATTTATGTGCTTTGGAAAATCCTTAGCTACAGACCAACTAGTGATCGAGATTAGTTTTTAAGATTAGGTAAACTAGCCAGAGGTTTAATATGACGCCAAAAGGCGTTGAGCATTCTGAAATAAGATATCGTGATCCTGTACATAACATCATCGCGCTTGATAGTGCACAAGATGAAGATCGCTTGTTAATCTCGCTAATTGATACTAGCGAATTTCAAAGACTCCGACGAATTAAGCAACTAGGCTTAGCACTCTATACTTATCAAGGTGCAGAACATAGCCGCTTTACTCATAGCCTAGGTGTTATGCACATCATGACACGAGTTCTTAATAAACTCGCAGTAGATTATAAAATCCTTCCTGAAACCCGTATTGCTGCTCGTGCCGCAGCCTTACTCCATGACATTGGACATGGGCCTTTTTCCCATGTAATAGAAAAAACTACTAAGATAAAGCACGAGAATTGGACAAAGCAAATTTTGCTTGATCCTAATACTGAGGTAAATCAAGTTCTATCAAACTATGATAGAGGATTACCTAAGCGATTAGTAGATATTTATGAGCATAAATATTCGTCGCCTTTTGCTTCTCAACTAGTAAGCTCTCAACTTGATTGTGACCGTTTTGACTATTTGCTTCGTGATAGCCTTATGACAGGGGCAAAATATGGTAACTATGACTTAGAATGGATTATTCATTCCATTAAGCTTGATCCTGTAGAAGAACGGATTTATGTCTCTGCCAAAGGTTTATATGCTGTTGAAGAATACTTGCAAGCCAGGTTTTATATGTTTAGACAAGTATATTTTCATCATTCCCTTAGAGCATCGGAAAATATGCTAAATTCTATTTTTCGCCGTGCAGTGGATTTATTAGCAGAAGGAAACCTAGGTTTTTATCAAACAGACTCACCCCTAGCTAAACTACTTGCTGCACGCTTGATGACTACTAGAGAATTCCTAAACCTAGATGACCATGACATAATGTTTTATATTAAGCAATGGATGGGAGAAAAAGATCCTATCTTAAAAGATTTATGTAGTCGTTTTATTAACCGTAGACTATTTAAGTCAATAGATGTTAACTGGTCAGAGGTCAATGAAGAGGAATTTTTAACTGCTGCTCGTGAAATAGTGACTAAGGCAGGATTTTCTGTAGACTATTATTTACTAAGAGATAGTGCTGGGGACGTTCCTTACTTTGGCCCATATTCGCCTAACACTACTGAGCCAAAAACACAAATTTATGTTGAAGTTAAGCGTCATACCAATAACCAACGTTGTGAAATTACTGAAGTATCAAATGTAGTACGCCAAATGCGAGGTTTTAAGCTAGACCGACTGTGTTTTCCTAAAGAAATTAGCCAAGAAATGTATGATTTACTTAGCCAGTGGCAAATAAACTAGAGTTATTTGCAAAAAATACTTTTCAAAAACGTAATATAAGAAAAATATTTAGTTATGCAGCACTAGCTAGATAAAAATTCTTTAAGGGCAACATTTCCACATCAAAATGT
>JAHFUF010000152.1:0-5045 GCA_023265235.1 Blastocatellia bacterium | reverse complement strand
CTAGTTTGAATGCCTTTTTAAGTTTAGCTTTAGTTGAATATTTTCTAGTGAGGTTTTGAAAGTTAGCTTTAGTTTTAGGATTGTTTGGATCAAGTTCAAGTGCTTGAGCTAGTTTGAAAATGGCTTCTTTAGAACGACCAGCTAGAGCCAAAGCAATGCCATGATCATTGTAGATTTCAGGAGATATAAAACCACTGTTTTCGGCCATCTGAAAATATTCAGCAGATTCATTGTATTGTCTTTTTTCTAAGAACTCACTTGCTACTGTGGCATACACTTCACTTATAATTTTACGTATTGTATTACTTGGTGTGTACACAAGCGCAGTATTTATAAACATAAGTGCTTGTTGCATATCGTGGTTTTCGTAATTCCATTTTCCTAGCTGAATATGCGCAGCAGCTAAATTGTTTTTTGCATATTTCACTATTTCATCAGAGACGGAAACACTAAGCGCATTATATAAATAACCTATAGCTGCCGCGTGTTCAGGAGTACCTGTAATATTAAGTGAGTTTTTAGGCATTGATGTTATAGGAGGAGCATTTTTCCACAAATTTACAGCATAATTAATAAAAAGCATTGCCAAATTGTTTCGCGCAAGCTCGTAATCAGGCTTAATGTCTAAAACAAACTGAAAAGTCCTAATGGCTTCGCTCCAGTTGTTATCATGTTGGTATTTTTCCAAAAGAAAATCATTTAATGTTCCTAAATAACTAGGCATAGAGTTTATTGCTTTTAGGAGGCAGTTTTTAGCTTCAAGTAAATTATCATTACTTATTAGTAGTAAAAGCCCTTTTTCAAATAGTTCATGAGTGTTTACTTGTAATGACAGTTTATTGACAAGGTTAGTATATGTTGCAACAGTTAATTTAAGTGCAAAGTCTTTTTGATCTGTATTGTATTCTTTCTGACTTAAGTCAAGCCTCTTTCTTGCGTTTTCTAAATGTTTTCTTAATTGATCAATATAATTTTCCATGGTGTTGTTCCCGCTGTGTTGTTAAAGCTTTATACGAATAAACCCCTTAGCTTCTCCTTTACGAGACTTACTAAACAAATTATACCAAAAATCATAATCACATTGTTTCCCTTTAATAATAAAACTAACATCGCAACTATATATAACTTTAATGTTCTTTGTAGTTTCAGGGCTAAAAAACTCATAAAATTTATCCTGCTTATCTAGTGAGAGCTTATTAATATTCCGTTTATTGGCCAAGACTAATAGGTCAATATCAAGTGGTTCTGGTTTTGTTGTTAAAAAAGAACCATCAATCCATATATCAAAAGAAATGTGAAAGGTCTGAATTTTAGTAATCAGTTGTTGGAAGTTTTTAAATAATTTTATTCTATGTTCACAATTACCAAAATTGTCATTTACCCATATCTCAAGTTCTAACATCGTTTTTTCATGTATTCCAGGCTCAAATAATGGAGGAAACTCAAGTTTCATAGTTTCTTGTGTAGTTTTTGTACTATTTCGGTATAACTGCTTTTATAATACTACATGTATTGTCTTAAAAGGTCATTTTGAAATTATAGAGAATACAGGGCTTGTGTGCATCCTCAAGGTTTTTTAGATCCTATTATTCTTCTTTTGGAACTGCTTTAAGCTCTGAATAAGTGCTAGTTTGTTCTAAACGTAGTGGAATACCATCTTCATAAGTACTACAGGATACTTCCTGAGTAATTGTATTTGGTAATTGGTTAAAATCAGGTTTGTCAAAAAAAATCTTTAAGACTACATCACTATAACGCCCAATGTCTCCTATTTTAAGCTCTGCTTGCAGGGGTACATGGGTTTTTTCATCAATCCATAAAAAGCAATTTTCTATTGGAATACGACCAGGGCGAAACTTAAGTGCTAGCTTGATAGCAGGTTGTTTATTGATTTTTTCTCGTTCTACTTCTTTATAGCCATTAACAAATTCTTTGCTCACAAAAGTAAGAAAAGCAGTTTTTATTGATGCTACGGCGGGAAAAGTTTCTTGAATCGTAGGTATATCAATGATCCTAAATAAGTTGTTAAGGTCAAAACGAGGGGGTTGGTGTACTTCTAGTAATTTTTTTTCTAGTATTTGCCCAGAATCAGCCCTAATAGCATAGTCAGCCGATTGCCTAAAATCTACATTGCGGTTTTGAACGCCTCTAGTTTTACGTCCTTCAGGCAAAATACAAGCAAGGCGGAAACCAAGTTGTTCCTTAAACTCTATGACTTTACCTTGTTTTTGTAGATTGTCAGTAGCTTGGAAAATATCTGCTAAGAGTGTGGGATCAGGTAAAGAAGGAGGTGGAATATCATTAATTTGTGCAAAACTAACAATGTTAAAAATAAATGTTAAAATGCTTGCTAAAAAAAACTGTTTCCAAGTCATTGCCTATAAACCTTTCTAAAATAAATATATTATTAAACTATTAAACTTGCTAAGATTATTTTTGTCCTAAACTTATGTTGGTGTTTTTAGTACAAATGGCTAGCTGGTAGAATTATGCACAGTTATTAAAAGACAGCTAGTAGAAAAACATTATTTTTCGCTGTCTCCAAAATACTTAATCAATTTAGAAAATAGGTAGATTGAATTATATTGTCTAGCTTTAAGGTCTTGGGATACTTTTGGCTCTAACCAGCCTTGTGCAAGTAGCTGATGCATTAGTTTAGGGATTTCCCCGGGGTAAATATAGCGGAATGTAACCAAGGCATTACCTAAGCGAATAACATCATGATTTGCTAGTACAATGCCAGTTTCATTACTAGGAGCAATAAATTGTTGCCAACCATTTACATACCTTTGAATTGCTGTACCACAACGACTATTAAGGTCTCTTAAAAAAAATAGCCCTCCACGAAATTCAATACAAGCATGCCTACGAGAAATAGATTTATTAATAACATCAGGAGTGCGAGCAAAAGCAAATTCATTTGGTGGGAGAATTTGTCCTTTATCAGAAAATACATTTCTAGACCGGCCTAAATAGGTAGTGTTTTTTACAATTAGAAAATAATCTCGAAAAGCACAAGCATTAATAGAATGTAGTAGGGCTAAAGGGAAGGTTTCTGTTGATGGATGGGCTACTTTAATTATATGAGCAGCATTAGCTTCTACCATCACATCTAGACCACTAGGGGTTTGTTTATGGTTGGGCCATTCTAACTTGGCTAAATAACGACTTTGTAAACGGCCTGACTTTGTTTTTGGTGGTATTCCAGGTAAAATACCTATCTCTGTGTGTAAAAAGTCAAAAAGCTTATACTCTTTTGCTTCAATATAATCATAAATGTGTTGATAAAATTCTTTGCTGTGAAAAATTGTTTCCACTTCTTGTAATTTTCCTACTTTTGCTGGTGATACAAAAAGATGAATGATATTTGGTACATAAGTATGGTTGTCATGCCAAAGAAGTTTTTTATTTTCTATTTGTTGAAAAACCTCTTTTGCAAATTGCAATGGAGAAAGCTCGTTATAATTTAGTGAGGTAGTTGAAATTGCTAGCAAAAACTGTTCTAACCCAGCTAGAATTTCTGCTATGGCTTTACTCATAAATGCCTCGTCAATAGCCTAGAAATAGTGCGCTAAAAATAGATACTTTTATAATTTATTTTTTTAACTTTAAGAGAAGTTTTCCATAAAACCCAAGTGTAGGTCTATAAATTTATAGAAGTTTTTTAGTTTTCTTAAAAATATATTACTTTCTAAAATTTAACCAGAGGAAACAATGGCTGAACAAGAAAAAAACAATCAACCCCCTTCTGCTATTTGGGCAATGTTACGTACATCAATTATTGGGCGCGCTATTAATCGACTAGCAGGCCCTTTTGTTGATGCTCAAATATTAAATGTAATTCAAGAATATTTTCCTAAAGCCAGGCTAATTCCACATTCTCGTACAGATATTCTACATATTGAAACTCGTCTAAGTCATGTTACTCGCAAGTTTGTACATACTACATTTTCAGTGATATTAAAAGATCCTCAAATTGATGAACTATGTCTAGCAATGGAAGTAGGTGGATATAAAGCACTACTTTTTGGGTTTACTTCAGAAAAAATACTTTGGTTTTTACGTTCCAAAGATTTTTATTTGTTAGATATAGAAGCTTGGGATAATTACAGGCTTTGTCTAGATAATACAGAGATAGGAGAAATTTTAACTCCAGAAGTTGAGCCATCGCTTCGTTTAGAATAGCTTTAGAGTAGCTCTAGAATAGCTTTTCAGGCTAACTATAAAGAGTAAAAGAATTTAAGTCCAACCTTTGCTATCTCGCAGACAGGTAATATGAGCAACATGATGCTTTCCATGCCAAGCATATATTGCTAAAGCTTTGTTTAAGGTTACTATTCCTAAATCTGGGTGACGAAATGCCCGTTCAAATTCTTGATCAGAGAGCGACTGCATCAAAATTACCCATTTTGCATGCAAAGCGTCGAGTAAAGTAAGAGATATTTCTATTGGAGTATTACGCGAATCAGCTAGTTCTGCCCAACGATCTTCATGGTAGGGTTTAATTGTTGGTTCTTCTTCAGTTAATGCCATCTTAAATCGAATATAACTATTTAGGTGACTATCAGCAAGATGATGAACTACTTGTTTTATTGTCCAACCATCAGGACGATAGGGTGTATCTAGCTTTTCTACTGACATACCATTAACAGCAGACCTAAGTGATTCTGGTAAATCAGCAATTTCTTTAATAAATGTATTTCTGCGGCTTTGAGTGATTTCTGATGGAACATTAACTCTACCAATAGGGTATTTTAATTTTTCTGGCATTTTAACTTTCCCTTAATCCTAAGCAAGCTTATCAGTTTTCTAAAATTGTGAGTAATAATGAGTACTCAGTTTGTATGAAACACCTTAAACTATAGCCTGATATTAGGCAAATAGTTAAAGCAGTTAGTTAAAGCAAATAGTTAAAGCAGTTAGTTCTTTAGAGAATGGAGTAATATGCAGAGTAGTAAACAAAAGTTTGATCAGACTATTGTAGAAGGGCCAATAATTAAAGCTGTTTGGAGTATGGCTTGGCCTGGCATAATCCAAAATATGAT
>JAHFUF010000778.1 GCA_023265235.1 Blastocatellia bacterium | reverse complement strand
ATATACTGCTTCTGTTTTTGGTTCTCGGTTTATTTGGTCTGATTTTTTCATTCTCCAACTATCCCAAGAACCTCTATTTTTTTCTATTTACTTTTCCTCAATTGGTAAAACTCGAGTTATAATATTTTTATGGATATTTCAGAATATTATTTTGCTAAATTAGCAGCAGCTTTTGTACGTGGTAAGCTTGCTTCTAATAACTATGGTCATAACTTATCAACACATTTGTCTGAACCCTTTTTAGGGGAACTAACCAACCTAGAGTTGTGTGAAATTGTTGAATTTGGTTTAGCTATTGGGCTGCATTTACATAAGTTTAAGCGCACAATGGGACTTTCTCGTGTACAAAAAGTACTAGGAGTTTTACAAGGACTTGCACCTATTAACTTACTAGATGTTGGTAGTGGTCGAGGTAGTTTTCTGTGGCCTTTGTTGGATGCTTTTCCTGAACTTTTAGTTACATCTATTGATAAAGATGAAAGACGTGTAAATGATATTCAAGCGGTAAATAAAGGTGGTATTACTAATCTAGAGGCAAAAACTTAGACATTACGGAACTGGATTTTAATGATAAATCTTTTGATGTTGTTACAATGTTAGAAGTCCTAGAACATATTCCTAAAGCACAAGAGGCACTTACTCAAGCTGTTAGGGTAGCAAAAAGGTTTATAATAGTATCTGTACCAAGCAAAGAAGATAATAACCCAGAACATATTCATTTATTTAACCAAGATAGGCTAAAGGCTATGTTTCAAACCGCAGGTGCTTTACAGGTAAGGTTTGACTATTTGTTAAATCACATTATTGCAGTTGCTAAAGTAGGGGATTAGCAATGGACAAAATTTATAAATATCCTAGAACCTGTCATTTAGAAGGCTCACGCTACCAACCTGGTGACGAAGACTTGGACTCTATTCCATTTGATGAAATTGCCGAAACTCATATTGTAGTAGAAGAGAAACTTGATGGTGCTAATTCTGCAATTAGTTTTAGTGAAACTGGACAAATATTTTTACAAAGCCGAGGCCACTACTTACTTGGAGGCAATAGCGAACGGCATTTTAACCTACTTAAGCAATGGGCTAATTGTCACACTAGTAGCTTATGGCGACTCTTAGGGACTCGTTATATTCTCTATGGTGAATGGCTTTATGCTAAACATACTATGTTTTATAACCTACTACCACATTATTTTCTAGAGTTTGACATCCTAGATAAAGAACAAATGCAGTTTCTTAGTACTGATGTCAGGCAAAAAATGTTAAAAGACTTGCCTGTAGTCTCAGCCCCAGTGCTTTTTATAGGAAAACTGAAAAACTTAAAGCAATTACATAAACTGTTAGGGAAATCTAATTTTATTAAACCAAATCACCTAGATAAATTACGAGAGGTTTGTGAGGAAAAAGGTTTAAGTGTTGAGCGTGCAATAAAAGAAACTGACCCTAATACTGATATGGAAGGGCTTTATATTAAAGTAGAAGAACAGGGGGTAGTAAAAGCACGCTATAAATATGTTCGTGCTAGTTTTCTTAGTGCGGTAGAAAATTCAGAAAGTCATTGGCAGTCTCGTCCAATTATTCCAAATTTATTAAAAGATGGGATAGATCTTTTTTCTAATGGTAATCCATTATGTTAAATCCTTTTCCCCAAGTTGATTGGATATTTCCATTTTGTCCTAGTGAGTCTAATTGGTCTATTGATTGGACATCTATGTTGGGGCAGTTTGAGTGGCTAAGAAACCTAAGTGGTTGCCCTCAAAACCCAGACTATCATGCCGAAGGTGATGTATTAACTCATACAAAGCTAGTTTGTGAAGCACTTGTTAGCTTATCTAGCTGGCAAGGGTTAACCAAAGAAACTCGCTCTATAATCTTTCTAGCAGCACTTTTACATGATGTTGCTAAGCCCGCTTATACTAAAATCGATACAGATGGACATATTTCTTCACATGGACATGTCCAGAATGGTGCAAAAATGGCTAGGCGAATTCTTTGGGAAATGGAAGTACCTTTTTACTTTAGGGAAATGATTGTAGCCCTAGTTCGCCAATCTTCATTGCCTTTTTATCTTTTAGAAAAACCTGATCCACAATTCTCTATTATTCAAGCTAGCCAAACAGCCCGCTTAGATTGGCTAGCAATACTCTCTCAAGCTGACACATTAGGGCGTAAATGCAAAGATCAAAAAGACCTATTGGACAAAATTGAGTTATTTAGTGAGTTTTCCAAAGAACAGCAATGTTTTGGCTTTCCTAAGGAGTTTCCTTCTGCGCATAGTCGCTTTTTCTATTTTCAAAAAGGTGGTGGTAATCCAAACCACCATGCTTATAATGATACTTGTTTAGAAGTAGTCTTAATGTGTGGTTTACCTGCTTCAGGAAAAGATAATTGGATTAAAAATAATCTTGCTACTTGGCCAGTAGTATCACTAGATGAAATTCGCAGAGAGTTAAAAACCCCACCTCATAAAAATCAGGGTGAAGTTATTAGAGAATCTAAAGAACGTGCACGGGGGTTTTTAAGAGAAAAAAAGAGTTTTGTCTGGAATGCTACTAATACATTGCGCTTACGTCGTAGTCAATTGATTAGCTTATTTAGTGGCTACCAAGCGCGTATTAGAATTGTTTATCTAGAAACTAACCCAACTAGTTTACTTAAGCGTAATCATAAACGTGATGAAACTGTGCCTAAAAAAGTAATTGAAAAGATGTTGGATAATTTAGAGATACCGGATCTAACTGAAGCACATCAAGTAGAATGGATTATTACTTAAATTTGTAGCTAGATTAATAGGCTTCCGGTATTTTGGGCAACTATAACTCCACAAATAACCCCCTAATGTGATATTC
>JAHFUF010000777.1 GCA_023265235.1 Blastocatellia bacterium | reverse complement strand
ATGTAATGACTGCGGTAAATATCCAGCATCTAGAAACCCTAAATGATGCTGTAATGAAGTCAGCAGGTATTAAAGTTAGAGAAACTGTCCCTGATGCCTTTTTTGCTCGTGCAGATGAAATTATTAATGTTGATATAAGCGTTGATGAACTACAAAGACGCCTAAAACAAGGTAAAGTTTATCGCCCAGAAAAGGTTGACCAAGCACTAAATAATTTTTTTCAAGTTAGTAACCTATCTACCTTACGTGAACTTGCTTTGCGTACAGTGGCAGAACAAGTAAGTGTAAAAGCTGCCCAATACCGTGAACGAGAGGGTTTAGAACCAGCTTCAATTCCAGAAAAAGTTATGGTTTGTATGTCTTCTAGTACAACTGCCCCTAAAATGCTAAGGACTGGGGCAAGAATTGCTGGTCGTATTGGTGCGCGTTGGTATGCTGTTTACATAGAAACCCCTAAAGAAGACACTAACCGTATTCGCGCAGAAGATGCCCGTCAACTAGTTAATAATATTGCTTTAGCTGAACAACTTGGAGCAACTATAGTTAAGCTAAAATCTGAGCTTCCCGCAGATGGCTTAATTAATTTTGCTAAGCGCGAAGGTATTACTCATGTTATTTTTGGTCAATCAGCTAGATCACGTTTAGAAAGATTTTTGAAAGACTCAGTAATTGACCGATTTTTAGACGAAGTTAAAGAAGCAGCAGTCCAAGTTATTCCAACCCCTGAACAACGTTCTGGGAAAAATAAAGTCTGGCAACTCCCTAAAAATTGGTGGATTTATCTCACTTCTATTGCTGGAGAAATTGCAGTCGTTATTTTATTCAAATTTTTTCCAGCTAATAACACTACTATAGCACTAAGCCTATTGTTAGTAGTCCAGATTGCTGCTTCTTTGCAAGGCTTGGGGCCAAGTATTGTAGCAGCAGTTGTTGGAATGGTTTGCTTTAATTTCTTTTTTTTACCGCCTGTTGGAACTCTTACTATTAGCGATCCGCAAAATTGGGTAGCCCTTTCTGCTTTTATTATCACCGCTATTATCTCTAGTCATTTTTCTGCTAGGGCTAAATCTAGGGCTGAAGACGCAGAAAAAAGGCGTGAAGATGTTTGGCGTTTACATGAATTTGGACGAACAATTATTGCTACTCCTGATTTAGAAAGTGCTATTGCTACTATTTCCCGTCAAGTAGTTGAAATATTTAAACTTGAATATTGTTGTATTTTCACTCCTGATAAAGATGAAAACTTACAAAAAACTGCACTAGTAACAGAACTAGCTAATATTGACTCTTTAATTAAAGAAGAAATTATTTCGGATGTTTTTCAACTTGGCGAAATAAAAATAGCTAGTAATTATAATGATTATTACCCTACTAATAATAATGTTACCCAAACAGCAGAAATAGCCTATGTTCCTCTTAGGATGGGAATTAAGTGTATTGGCGTAATGGTAGTAACTTCAGGTAGTCTAGAAAGAACATTATTAGAAGCCATTGCTGGGTTAGTAGCCTTAGCTTTAGAACGTGCTAGGTTTCTTCAAGAAGTTAGCTACACTGAAACCTTGCGTCAAAGCGATAAATTAAAATCCGCGCTCTTAGCCTCTGTTTCGCATAATTTACGCACACCACTTACTGCTATCCAAACCTGTATAGACAGCCTATTACAAAAAAATGTTTCCTGGGACAAAGACACATTTAACGAACTGCTCACTATTATTAGCGAAGAAACCCATCGTTTAAGCCAAGTAGTGAGCAATTTATTAGAAATGGCACGTATTGAAGCAGGAGAGTTAAAAGTAAACAAAACCTGGACTGTTATTTCAGAACTTTTTACTAATGCCTTACAACGATGCAATATAGCTTTACGCGATTATAAAATAGAAATAGATTTGTCTGAAGACCTTCCGCTAGTAAAAATAGATAGTATTTTGTTAGAAGAAGTATTAGTTAATCTATTAGAAAATGCAGCCAAATATTCTCCTAAACAAACTAAAATTACTTTGGCCGCTCAATTAAAAAATAACGAATTAATTATCAGTGTCCAAGATCAAGGATGTGGCATTGCTCCTAAAGAACAGGAAAAAATTTTTAATAAATTTTATCGCGCACAATCTGATGAAAAAACTTCTGTGTCTGGTTTAGGAATGGGTTTAGCTATTGCTCGTGGTATAATCGAAATCCATCAAGGTAAAATTTGGGTAGAAAGTCAATTAAGTAAAGGCTCTAAATTCTTTTTTTCTCTATTAGTAGAACATAAAGATGTTGCATCTTTACTACCTCAAGGAGAATAGTGTATAAAGCACCAAGTATTTTAGTAGTTGATGATGAACTGCAAATCTTGCGGGCAATGCGTGCTAGTCTCTCTGCTAATGGCTATGAGGTAAGAACAGCTAAAACTGGTGAAGAATGTCTGGCTGAATTACGTAAGGAGATGCCAGACTTAGTTATTTTAGACCTAGTTATGCCAGATATTTCCGGGCTAGAGGTCTGTCGTCGGGTACGAGAATTTTCTAAAACTCCAATTATTGTACTTTCTGCTAAAGGTTCTGATCAGGACAAAATCACCGCTCTAGACCTAGGTGCTGACGATTACGTAACAAAACCTTTTAACTTAGATATTTTATTAGCTAGAATTCGTGCTGTACTTAGGCGTACTACACCAAACGAGCAAGTAGACTCAATATTAAAAGTTGATGCTGTAGTAGTTGATACTGAAAGTCGTAGAGTACTTGTTGCAGGTAAAGAGGTTAAACTTACTCCAAAAGAATTTGAAGTACTACGTTATTTAATAATTCGTGCAGGAAAAATTGTTACTCATCGAGCGTTATTGCAATCAGTTTGGGGCTGGGAAT
>JAHFUF010000151.1 GCA_023265235.1 Blastocatellia bacterium | reverse complement strand
TGTGTCAGATTTTGAAAAATCAGGCTACTTTAACCTAGAAGACAAATATGAAGGCGGCCCAACAGATGCAACTTCAGTAGTAACTTCTATTACGCTTAGTAATAAAAAGAAAACTATTAGTAACTACCATGCTTCTCCTACCTCACCAGCAATATTAAGAGACCTAGAAAATAAAATTGATGCAATGGTCAACTCTGGACAATGGATACAGTAAGTTTTCTAGGCATTCTGGGCTACTCGCTGCTTATTCTAGCAACACTACTACTAAATCTTACTGTTAATATAGCAAAGGCTATTACTATTAATAAAGCAATTGCACTAGTAAAACTAACCAGTTCATTAATAAAAACATAACCTAGTACTGCTACTACAGGAAGGCGAAGAATTTTAATTGTCCCAGCACGTAATGCTCCCATATGTTGAATACCATAATAAAGCGCACTAACTGCTAACCCTACAAAAAGCCCAAGTACTGATCCAATACCTAATCCAGTTAACCAGTTACTTGATTCTCCAGCCAACGAAGAACTCCCTAATACTAAAAACATTATTAGTGACAGAATGGCTAAGACAATCTGCATTGCTAAAACAAATGAAGTAATACCTTCTCTAGGCACAACTTCACCAGCAACAAGCGATAATCCTGTACTAGCTATTCCTACAGAGCTAATTAGAATTGCTAGGGTACCAATTTTTTCTGGCCATTGTCCAACTGTTACACAACTTGCTATGACTAGTATTAATAATGATAGAGTGCCTTTAATAGATAGCCCACGACCCTGAATAAAACGATGGCCAATCATTAGTGGAAGTAGTGAAAGAGGTTCAATTAACCCTACCAAGGCAGCAGGGGCAATACGAATTGTTAAATAAAATGATAAGCCGCTTAAACCAGAAAGTAGAATAGCAGGCCACCATTTACTCCAATTAATTTGAGAAAACCTAGCACCAAAAAATACTTGAACTACTGCTGCCATACTACATTGAGCAAAAGCAATTAAACCAGTAGACAAATTAGCTTTAGCAGAAAGTCGTAGCGAGACAGACTCTCCTGCAAACACTAGCATAGCAAAAACCACTGCTAAATAAGCGAGTAATGAAGGGTAGGGTTTATAGGGTTTATTTTGATCTTTATCAGAGGAAGTTAGCATATTTGTAGTTATTAAGGTGGATAATTACTAACAATACTTGCTTTCATAATTATAATAAATGCCCAAAATATCAAACATAAAAGTAAAACGATCATTTCTTGTACTACAGTGTATTTTTTCATAGCTAACAATGATAGCCAGGCAAGAGCTAAATAACTTATTGCTAATACTACCCAAAATATATGGGGAAATAGGTCGTAGTCACTACGAATGATTCTGTTTAAAGATTCCATCAGTAAGAGGCTAATAACTATAGTTCCGCTTACTGCTAAAAAATAACTAAATGGCATTAATTGCCGTGTTTGCTGGGGTTCTTCTATTACTGGAAAATTATTTTGCTTTAACTTGTGTATTTCTAAACTAGTATCGCAACGTTGGCAAAACCCTTTTGCAGCATCAAAATAATCAGACTGGTGGCAAGTCTCACAACGTGAAGGTAGAGATTCAGTCTTAATTTGTATTTTTCCCATAGAGTTTTTTTTTGACTAATTATCTACTACTTTTTTTTCTTCTAGTTCTAACCAGCGTTGGTAGAGCAGATCGGCTCTTTCTTTAGCTTTTTCTAATTGCTTATTCAATTGGGCAAACTGCTCGTGACTATTACCTAATCCGTGGCTAATTGGATCGCTAAGTTGGCTCTCTAGCGTGCTAATTTCTTTTTCTATTGTTTCTAGCTGTAATTCTGTTTCTTTTAGCTCATGCTTTTCTTTATAGGAAAGTCCAGCACGATTAGTGGCTTTTTTTTCAGTATTTGCTAGGGCAGGTGCTTTAGCCGCTTGCTTTTTTTCTGCTGTTTCTATTGATGATTTATCTGTTGATAATTGTTTGTGTAAACTGTAATTACCTGCATAATGAGCTATTCTCCCATTACTTTCAAAAACTAGTAGGGAAGTAGATACTTTGTCTAAAAAAAAGCGATCGTGTGAAACAAACAAAACACAACCTGGAAAGTCTATTAGAGATTGTTCTAGCCATTGTAGGGTTTCAATATCTAAATCATTCGTAGGTTCGTCTAAGACTAATAAATTAGTATTTGCAAGTAGTAGTTTGGCTAAGACCAATCTATTTTTTTCTCCACCACTTAAAGTATGTATTTTACTTAGTAATTTTGAGTTGTCGAACTTAAAATCATTTAAGTAGGAACGTACATTACGAAACTCTAAGCCGACTTTAATCATTTCTGCGTTTTCTGCCAGATATTGCCAGACGGTTACTTCTCCATCTAGGTCTAAACGATCTTGAGCAAAATAAGCAATTTCTGTGTTTTTTCCTACTGTTATTATTCCTGATGTAGCTTGTTCTAATCCAACTAATGTACGTAGCAGGGTAGTTTTTCCACAACCATTTGGGCCTACTAGGGCGACTCTATCCCCTTTTACCATAATAAAATCTAAGTCTTTTACCAAAACTTGATCATTGTAATGTTTAGTAAGCTGATTAGTTTCTAGTATTGTATTACCTAAGCGTTTAGTTGTAGATAGACGGCTATGGAGTTGATATTCAGCATCTTGACGGGCTTTTTCGCGTAATTCAAAAACATTTTGTACACGATATTTTGATTTAGTTCCTCTAGCACGTACCCCTTGGCGCAACCATTCTTCTTCTCGTCTTAGAAGGTTTAATAATTTATTTTGTGTTTTGGCTTCAGTTTCTTGTCGTTCCGCACGTTCGCTTAAGTAGTCTGAATAGCCGCCATCATAGTTAACAACTCTACCTCTGGCTATTTCTATCATTCTGTCAACTACGTTATCTAAAAAATAACGATCGTGAGTGATTAATAGCAATGCTCCTTGATAGTTATCTAGATATTGTTCAAGCCAAGAAATAGTGTCCGCGTCTAGGTGGTTGGTAGGTTCATCTAGGATTAGCAGGTCTGGGTTTTGAATTAAAGCACAAGCCAAGGCTACGCGTTTACGCTCACCGCCGCTCAAGTTTTTAACCAATTTGTTGTCGGCTTTTAAGTCAAGGTAGCCAAGAATTGTGTCTATTCTATGTTGATATTGCCAACCTCCTAATTGCTCAAGACGTTGTTCGACTAACTCATGTTCTGGTTGTAATTGCTCTAACTCTTTTTGGTCTTGGCAGTTAGCTAGGCGTTCTGTGATGTTTTGGTATTGTGTAACTATGTTTTGAATAGTAGTTAAACTAGCAGCAAGGGTTTCATTAATTGTTAGGTTAAGCTCAAGTGTAGGTTCTTGAGCAAGTAGCCCTAAGGTAAGTTTTCTGCGCAATGAGACTGTACCATCATCAGGGTTAAGTTCTCCAGAAATAATCTTAAACAAAGTGGATTTACCCGAACCATTTGCTCCAATTATTCCTACACGTTCATTACTATCAACTGCCAGTGTAACAGATTGTAATACTGGTTTTAGATCATAAGTTTTACTGATTTGATTAAGGCTGAGTAAATTCAACAGTTATCCTCCAAAGAAAAAATAAATTATAAATATTAAATAAAGTTCATAATTCTATTTTAATTATACTAGTTGGAGCAAATGTAAGTAGACTTTGCCGACAAGATGGGCTAATTTTAGCCAGAATAATTTTCCTAGTCATCAAAATTGGGACATAAGACAAGGCTTTTAAGTTACCTTTTACTAAAACAAACACGTAAAAATTCAATAATTTTAATTTTTATAAGCGAAGGTACTGTTTTTGTGGTAAAAATATTGCCGGCATTTTAAATTAAATTTCTATATAAAATGTGAACGGAAAATATTTTTACAGGGATAAAGTATGACTGAATGGGCAGAAAACCAGGCTAATGAGTTGTCTGGAGGTAATATAGTAGAGGTTATTGGTCTGACAGATATAGGTCGTGTGAGACAAAATAACGAAGATAGTTTTCTTGTTGCAGATCTAAATGTCAAATGTATCCCTGAATCATCACAGTATTCAAAGTTTGCCATAAGTGACAAAGGCACTTTGTTACTAGTTAGTGATGGTATGGGCGGGCGTAATGCTGGGGAAGTAGCTAGTCAAATCGCTGTAGAAGTATTTCAAAATGAACTACTTAACCGCGAATATAAACAAATTGGAGCAGAAGTATTAGCAGAAATTACTAAAAAGGCTAATTGGGCAATTTGGTCAAGAGCACAACGTACCCCACAAGAACAAGGCATGGGAGCTACTTTAACAGCATTATTAGTAGAAAATAATCGTGCACATATTGTCCAAGTAGGTGATTCTCGTGCTTATATAGTTCGTAATGGTCATATTTTTCGCTTAACTAAAGATCAATCCATGGTGCAAACCCTAATTGATTCTGGAATTATCCAGCCAGACGAAGCAGAAACTCATCCTTATAGGCATGTTATTTTACAATCACTTGGCGCAGAACCTACTGTTTATCCTGTTACTTCAACTATTGATCTTTATGATGGAGATTGTCTCTTAGTATGTTCAGATGGATTATCAGGCATGCTAAAAGACGAATTATTACAAGATCTGATTCTTAATGCTCCAAATATTGAAACAGGTTGTCGAAGCCTACTAGATGCTGCTAACGCTCATGGGGGAAAAGATAATATTACTTTGATTCTTGCCTCTTTAGGCTATAGCCAAGAATTTACCGATTCTGGTTCCAGTTCGTTAGAAACAGGAGCAACTACTACGGAAATAGATTTTGGTAATCGTACTCATTCTTATCTTACTCCTACTTCAAAATCATCTACTACACCTGTAATTACTTCGCAAAACGAACATGATGTACTTACACCAACTCTTTCATATGCTCAAATTAGTCCAGATACACCGCCTATAGTACCCTTAAAAACTGAACCTTCACTATCTCAAACACCTATAGCCGCTTTTGTACCTAATACTGGTACTAGAGAGCGTGTCCTAATACTTTGTGCTAATCATGAAAGCTTGCTTTCTCTAGAGTTTATGCTTAAGCCTTACTATGAGGTTATTACCGCAATAGATGGCGAAGAAGGGCTAGCCAAAGCAATTACTGAGCAACCTCGCTTGATTATTGCTATGGTTGAGTTGCCTAAGATTACTGGTATGGGAGTATGTATCACACTAAGAGGGAACCCAAGGTTTCGTAATATTCCTATTATTTTAATTTCAGCAGAATATACTCAGAAGAAACATATAATTGAAGGTTTAGAAAATGGCGCAGATGAGTATTTAGTAATACCTGTTGATGAAAAAGAAATGTTATTGCGTGTAAAACCACGTATTGAAAGGGCTAAGCAGATGGATACTTTGCGCTATGAAAGCGCAGTTAATGAAGCTAATAGCCTACAACTACAAATGGAAATGGAAATACTAGCAAAAACACGGCAGGAAATTTTTCAAAATGTTTTAGACGTAGCAAGTGATGGTATTCTTATAATGGATACTGCTGGTTGGGTAACAGCAGTAAATGAAACCTTTATTAATTTTCATAAAGTCCAAAGCGATAATATTGTAGGTTTTGGCTATCGTGCACTCTTAAAGAAAATTCAACACCTTTACGAAAACCCAGAACAGCAATTACAAAGATTTATTGAATTAATAAATAGCCCTGAGTTAGTTGCTGAAGACGATGTTAAAGTTAGAGTTGAAAAACGTGGCTCAACTAAAATTAAACGCTATAGTGCTCCTGTAAGAGATGAGAGCGGCAAGGTTTATGGGCGGCTGTTTATCTTTCGTAGTTTAGTAGTTTAATGTCTCTGTAATCTAATGTCTCTAAGAATAATCCCTGATGAAACTTTTTATAAAAAACGTGTTATTACTGCAATTACCTTAGTAGTAACAGTGCTTTTTATTGGCGTAATGGGCTATCACCTTATAGAAGGGTGGAACTTTTTAGACTCGCTTTATATGACAGTAATTACCTTAGCTACTATTGGCTATGGTGAAACACATCCTCTTAGTACTAATGGACGTATTTTTACGATTCTTTTGATTTTTAGTGGAATCGGTATTATTGGTTATAGTTTGAGTGTAATTGCTAGTTTTATTATTGAAGGAGAATTAGCTGGGATAATTGGGAGGCGTAGAATGCAAAAAGAAATGGAAAAACTCTCTAACCACTATATATTATGTGGGGCGGGTGAAACAGGCCGTTGTATTGCAGTAGAATTTGCAAGAACAAAAACGCCTTTTGTCATAATAGAGCTTAATCCAAATAAGGTAGAAAATATTCGTAGCCTAGGTGCCCCTTTTATTGTAGGAGATGCTACTAAAGATGCAGTGTTATTATCAGCAGGAATAAAACGCGCTCAAGGGCTGGTTAGCTCTCTACATAACGACAAAGATAATGTCTTTGTTGTACTAACAGCTAGAGGTCTTAATAAAAATTTAAGAATAGTCTCACGAGTAATTGAACAAGAATCTGAGCATAAACTTCGTATTGCAGGAGCAGACACAGTAGTTTCTCCTAATGCTATAGGAGGCTTACGTATGGCTTCAGTAATGATTCGCCCTATAGTAGTTGGGTTTTTAGATCTAATGATGAGAGACCAAAATACTATTCGTATGGAGGAAATAAAATTATCAAAAGATACTCCTATAATAGGAAAAAGTTTAAAATTCTCCGATATAGGCCATAAAACAGGTCTAATTGTTATAGCCATAAAACGTTTGAACGCAGACAAGTATATTTATAATCCTAAGCCAGAAACCCTCTTTGAAACAGAAGATACTTTAGTTGTAATGGGTGATGTAAATCAAGTACAAACCCTACGCAAATTAGTAGGTAAACGATAAAACCTTAAGCATTGCTAGGTTGTTAGTTAGTAGTTCTGATAATTGGTTCTAATTAATCCACAGTATTTTAAGAATGCTGTGGATTTTTGCACTCTATAGCTAAATTAATCTCTATAACTGTTTTATTTTGAATATTTACCTTTTGGTATGTGATTTGTATTAGCTTGCCTAGGGCATTATTATAAAGAGGTAGAAAAGATGTTTTTATTAGGTGAGAGGCTAGAAAGGGAAAATAAAACCGTAAAAGCAATGGTTGAAATATATTGTAAAAAAAATCACAAGAGCAATATAGGTTCTTGTCGCGAATGTAGGGAAATTTACGATTATGCTTCTTATAGAATTACTCGTTGTCCACACAAAGATAATAAGCCTGCCTGCACTACCTGTGAGATACATTGTTTTAGCCTTAAAATGAAGGAAGAAATTAAGAAAATAATGAAATTTTCTGGGCCAAGAATGTTAATCCACCACCCAATACTTTCACTTTTTCACTATATTGATAAATTAAAAGAAGGTTCACTAAAGAAAAACACTAGTAAGTCTTAAATTTAAATACATGGAATTAGCTTTGTAATCCATTGATTCTAAAAAAAATTTAAGTCTTTAATGCCCCATTAAGGGCATTTGACAATAGTCCAGTGATTTATCTCTGGGCTGGGATCATTACGCTATTTGAGCTTTTTGCTTTCTAGGAGTACGGTTTTTAGAAACAAGCGCAACACCAAAATCTGCTACTACTTGATTATCTTTTCCATAAAAACCTCTTAATGTGTCAATGTCTTTAGACATTTGCCTATTCATTTCTTTTAACAGTCTCTGAAATTTGTCTGATGCTTGATCGGCTTCACGTTGTTTCTTTTCATAATCCAAGCGAGCCTCTTCTAAATCACTTTTCATTTTACGTTTTTCATTTTCAACTAGAGTTGCAGGGAATTTTTTTTCATTTTGATGTTGTGCAATTCCATCTGCAATGCTTTCAAGACGATGTAAAACATTTTGAAAATTTTTTGGATTGATTCTTCTCATATTTTTATCACTCCAAAGTTATTAGTTAATATTTTAGATAAAACTTTTAATAACATAAATTGATTAATATTATCAATCAAAACAGACTTAATCTTTATATAAATTAATAACGCTTTTATTATAATAAACTTATTTATTAATAATGAAATTAATAGCCATAAATAATATATTTTAATCAATAAATAAAACTATTATTAAGGTAAATAATAATAATTTTAGCTTTATTATTTATCTTAATAATCTAATTATTATAATTATATTAACTAAATTAGGTTATTCTGTGATTTGAACACGACCTCTAAGGGAATTAGTCAATAATTCAACTATTTTATTGCGATCAGAAAGATAAAAAGAGGCTTTAATTTGTATTCCTGTAGCAGTGTAATCTGTAGTAGTAGCTATTTCAGGGTGAGATTGTAAAAAATAAAACAAGCTATTTTGTTCACTAAAAGGCACTTCTATTAAAAGTGTTACCATAGGTTTAACTAGTAGGGTATTCGCTTCTTTTAAGACTGCTGACGCACCCCCACCATAAGCGCGAGCCAATCCACCAGCCCCAAGTTTTGTTCCTCCATAGTAACGAGTTACCACTATGCAAGTTTGCTCTAGGTTTGCTCCTAAAAGGGCTTGAAAAATCGGTTGTCCAGCAGTTCCACTTGGTTCTCCATCATCATTAAAACGATATTCATTAGGAGAAATTCTATAAGCCCAACAATTATGTGTCGCATCTATGTATTTTATTCGAGTAGATTTTATGTAATCCATAGCCTCGCTAACTGTAGCAACACGAGTACAATGAGAAATGAAAGTAGACCCTTTTATATTGGTAGAAGTTTCTGCAGTCTTGCTAACAGTGAAATATTCACGAACTTCTGACAATTTTCTGCCCTTTCTACTAATAAAAAGATAAATACTTAGGCTATTGCTAGCTTTATTCTTGGTTTTAACTCTAAAGAATCAGAATATTCAATGTGTAACACTCTACGGGGTTTTTCACTTCGTGCTTTTGATGATGAGTGTATTACTAACGGTCGCATTGCTAAAATACCACCTTGGGGAACAATGCACTCTACAGGCTCTTGTGTTTTAGCATAATTAAACACTTCTTCGTCTGTTAATACTCCCATTATATGAGACTTAGGTATTACTCTTAGCGGCCCGTTATCGCTAGTTGAATCATCAAGGTGTATTCTTAAAGCCACTATACGGGACAATGTCCAAGTAGGTGCGTGTGCATAGGTAATAGATGCTTTTTTTGACCAAGGCCCCCACTCACTAGAATCA
>JAHFUF010000776.1 GCA_023265235.1 Blastocatellia bacterium | reverse complement strand
TAACAATATTAGTGAGACTTTATAGAATATTAGCCAGACCAGTACAGTATTCATTAGGTGAATTGAAAGTTGAAATAAGTGGTAGTAAAAAGCATTGTCTTTAAACAGATAAAATAAAAAGACTAAAATTGACCAGGCAAAAGGATCAGACCTAAGAGTTTCATTGTTTGAAAAGAACGGATTATAAGAAACAATATGAGAGTTGAAAACAAAATATTTTATTATTTCAAATATTTCATTGAATGAAGTAGGAAATGGAAATAGCTCTTCGCTATAAAACAGTCTTTCATCAAAAGGTTGCCATGGTCTATATAGAGAATGAAAATAAAAACCAATTATAATAAAAAGTGTTGCCAGGATAAATATAAGGAAGTCTGTTTTTTTTTCTTGCATTAAATTATTTGTTTTCATGAGTATTATTTAGATGTAATCAGAAATACTTTTTATCATCCTTCTTCAGTCTTTGAAAAATGATAAATAACTTTTAGTATATGTCTTTTACTTCACCTAGGATTTCTCCTAGAAGTTATTAAACAATAGGTAATCTACTCTAGGAGAATATTTATAAATTATGAAAAATACTTTGTTTTCAAAGTGAGAAAGAAGAATTTCAACTTGTCATACTCGTTGATGTGAAAAATAAGATGTTAACAGGAACTTTATGATTTGGTTGAAGTTCAAACAAACTGTTGTATTCTTTACTTTGGCGTGTTTTAGGCAAAGTGGCTTTGAAATTTTTTTAAAAATCTCAAAATTTACTTGGCCTGAACACAAAAAAGTTATGTATAAAGTTAACAATAAGTTAAGTAAGAAGGAGAAGAAATTAATGAAATTGATTTCATCGAAAAAGGCTAAGCGTAGAATTGCGCTCATGTTCCTTTTCGCATTCGTCGTTTCAAATCTTTTAACGCTCATTGGGCCAAGTGCTCAAGCAACAGTTACACCAATCAACCCTACAGCAGGAACATGTTTCCAGCATTCAGGTACAGTTGCTAATGGTTCAGCTGTAACTGTTTATAACATCGGTACAATTCAATTAACGCTTCTTGCCTCAGATATTAATCCAGGTGAAGATGATTTTGCAGGAGCTGGTCAGACAGCTTCTACCGGTAACGCAAGGGCAACAAACTCAGGCTCAATTAGTACAAACCTAGATGTTATCGGTAACGTAGTTTCTATCGTTCCTCCAACTGGAACAAACTTTGTTATAGTTCCAGGTTTTCAAGATTCAACAACATTTAAAGCAAATCATTTGCTTGCTTCAAATGCAACAATTACTAATGCAGTTTCTCAAGACGCAACAGGTGGTGGTGCATTAGCAGATAACCCACTTGGAATTAGCGTAGGTGTTATTACAGCAGGTACCGCAGGAATTGGAAGAGCAATTATTGCAATTGCAAGAGACGCAAACTCTGGTACTGCAGCTACAACAGCAGGCAGTGAAACTTATCCAAAATCAGGAACTGCTAACAATACAGTTACAATTTCTATTACAGGGTTAGGTATTGCTATACCACCATCAGGAAATGGAGCATTGAGTGGTACATTAAATGCTACTTTTGATAACACTCCACCATCAGGAATTGGTACATCGGCAGGTCATACAAGTGGTGTTGCAGGTGCTACAGTTGCCTCAGCAATTTCTACCTTAACTGGAACAATACCTCTATGTACAGTAACCTCAGCAGCAGGTCAATTAGAAGCAGTATTAGATAATGACGATGATTCAACAGAATTATATGATGAGTCTGGTACAGCTAGTGCTAACTTACTTGCATTAGGTTCAATTAGCTCAAATACAAGAGTATATGCTTTTGATACTGCAACACTTGCTGCAGGTATTAACAGTGGTACATCTCTTGTTGACATTGAGTCAATCCTTATCAAAGGTACTGGTACTACCTTAACAGGAAATACAGCAAAAGATCAGGTCATTGCAACAGGGGAATTCCTGAATGCAATTACACATACTGGTTTAGCTCCAAGTGGTTCGGCTTTAGACCTCACAACATTTTTTGGTAATTCATCAACAGCTCCAATTACCATTTCATTTGCTGATGATAATGCTTCTGCAACAACAGTGTTGAATTCAGTAGACATTATTATTGGTACATCAACCGCTGGTTCATCACCATCAGTTGCAGGTCATAATGCAGCTCAAACATCAAGATTTGGTTTCTTGGGTGCATTAAGAGCAGTAACAGTTGATTCAGCAGGAGCTGGTACAAACACTCTCTACACAAATGGTTCAGGATGGGGGCTTGCATCTGTAGCAGGTGGTCCAAGTACTGTAACAGTTCAAGAATCTGTAGCTGCTAACAATGGCGCAGCAAGTCTTGGAGCACTTAATGGAACAAGTAGCAATAGTATAGAACCCGCTCATTCATCTTTTGTTGATCTAAGATTAGAGTGTGGTACTAGTACAAACCCTGTTGCTGGTTGGTTTGCAGTCATAAATAGTACTATGGCTCTTGTCGTAGGTACTACTGATGGTACAAATCAAATCATCAGAGCTACACAAACTGGAAATCAATTTGTTGTAAATAGTTCAACAACACTATATACACAAGCTCTAACAAACATTACAGGTTCAAATCCAGTTCTTGCAACAGCACTTGGACTTGATCCGTTTACTGCAGCAGCAGCATTGACATTAGGTTCACAAACCTTTGGTAATGCTCTTCTGTATGCATCATGCTCTAACAATACATTAACAATATTCCCTGTTGCAGCTGGTTTTGATAACTATAGGGATATTATTGCAGTTACACCAAGACTGCAAGTTACAAATATAAGTAGCACATTTACTTCAGATGTAAATCTGTTAGCTGAAATATCAGGTAATAACTTGA
>JAHFUF010000775.1 GCA_023265235.1 Blastocatellia bacterium | reverse complement strand
TAGAAGAATTTTTGGTTTAACTATTTAAAATACTTAGGAGGCAATATGTCTAAACAACAAGCAGATCATCACGATGCAGATTTAATGCTTAAGTGCTATGATCTACGTAGAGAAGATTTAATGAGAAAGTCACGAGATTTAGTAGGTAAATTTTTCCCAAAAAATTATGAAGAATTAGTAGTCCTTATGAACCCAGAAAACCCTATGAACCCGGCATTTCGGCAAGTTACTTCTTATTGGGAAATGGTTTATGGAATGGTTAAACATGGAGTAGTCCATCCAGAGTTTTTTGTAGAAAGTAATGCAGAAGGTTTATTTGTTTATGCCAAAATAGAACCTTATTTAGAGCAAATACGCAAAGATTTTTCTCCTTTTGCACTGCAAAATGCTGAATGGGTAGCAAAAAACACCAATACAGGCAAGGCTTTTTTAGAAAGGATTAAAGTCTACATTCAAAAAATAGCTGAGGCTGCTGCCGCAAAATAAACTGTGTGATTTTATAATTTTAATAACTGGGAGCATGACACTCCCAGTTTATTCTTACCTAATGGCTATTAAGCATCTTGTTATAAAAACGGCTATTACTACGCATTTTCATTTGCCATTTGCTACGAGGAGTATCTTCTCCAAATTGCCCTAAAGCCTCTTTAAGAGTTTCTCCACCTGCTTGTCTCAACTTAAAATAAAGTAGTGCAATGCTAATAGAGAGTATAGGTGTAACAAGTACTATTCCTAGTAAGCTTAAAATAGTTGGGCTAGATAAGTTGAGGTTTAGAGAAGTACCATTATAGAAAAGAGTTTTTGTCACAGTAGTAAAATTAACGCTTAGTAGTGCAGTAAGAAATACTTTAATTGCAATTACCTTAAAAGTAACCATTGGTAATCTATTTACCAGTACCTTAGAGCGTGCAAGTGCTGCGCCGTTTTTTAGACCTTCCATCATTATTACAGGCTTAAATAAAATATAATCTAGTATTGCTTTTAACCCAGGAATAACAAATAAACAGAGCCAAAAAAGTAAATATATTTCAAAAACAATGTTAGTAGTGAGAATAGGAACAAGGTTTTTTTTCAACTCAGCAAAAACATTACGTACTGATATTGATTTGAAAGGAGTAATTAATACTTGTGCAACTGCTGGAACAAAAGCGGCATGAACTACTGTTTCAGTAAATAAGCAGCTAAGTATAAATAGGGTAGAAATTACTAAACAAGCAATAAAAGATACCATGTGAGGCAACATAGGAAATGTTATTTTATTATGTGCCCACATAAGTACTGAAAAGAAAATCAATGGGATATAACCTATTGCAGAAATACTAAGAAACGTAGAGAAGTTATTGTTATAAAGGGAAACGGCTTGTCTTAAGACAGTTGAAGCTCCTTCGCTACGTGCCCTTAGTGCATTAGAAAAAGCCACTGCTGTAGCAGGACGCTCAGAAGGGTTTTTAGCCAATGCAGACATTATTAATGATGCTGCCGACCTAGGAACATCACGGCGTAAAGTACGCAGATGTTGTGGTGTTGTTTGCGTGTGTTGTGCAATTAATGGTTGAGTATCACCACTAAATGGAGTTTGGCCGGTAAGCATTTGATAAGCAATAACTCCTAAGCTATAAATATCTGATCTAACATCAAGCTTTTCTCCACGACATTGTTCTGGAGACATATAGATAGGTGTACCTAGTACAGCCCCTATGTGAGTAACCAATGCAGATTTTTCTAGTGGATTAGCGGTATTATGTACTAATTGAACTTGTGTTTGGGCTTCATTATCGGTTAGGGAAGGTTGGGCTAATGTAGGGGATTCGGTAAATTCTAAAATAGACGCTGGGTTATCCTTAAACTCTGCATTTACTTTAATTGATGTAACTGCTGTTGCCATTGATGACATTGCTATAACAGGTGTTGGGATAGGTAATTGTTGGGGGTTAGTGTCACCACCTTTATTAAAAAACTTTTGAATCACACAAGGTTCTTCTGGTTCTACAATTGCTGCTTCACCAGAAGGTCTATTAGGCACTTCTCCTAGTTTAGCTAGCCCAAAATCTAATACTTTTACATTGTAATTACCACAACCATCAGGCTCTAACCAAATGTTATCAGGCTTTAAGTCACGATGAATAATACCTTCTTGATGAGCCGTGTCAATTGCTGAACAGACTTGTTCTAAAATATTTACAGTAAATTTAAGTGGTAATTTACCTTCTTCGCTAAGCACTTCGCTAAGAGTGCAGCCATCTAGGTATTCCATTACAAGATAGGCAATACGATCTTTTTCTATTTGAGCAAAACCAAAATCTGTAACATTAACTACATTGGGATGGCGTAAACGCCCTGCGGCTTTTGCTTCTCTACGAAAACGCTCGACAAACTCAGGATGGCGCATAAATTGTGGAGCAATGATTTTGACTGCTACAGGGCGTTCTGTACCTAAGTGAGTAGCTAAGTAAACAGCACCCATTCCACCTTGGCCTAATTTTTCCTCTAGACGGTATTTTTCGTCTAGCACTTGTCCAATTAATTCTTCTAGTGCCATAATTTTCTCCGTTTGGTGAGGCGGTGTAAACAAATATTGCGGCTTTCTAGTTTTAATTGCAAGTGAATGTGTAAGCATAATTTTTTCCTTGGAGTAGGGTTTGATAGCGTTTTATGGCAATACCCTAAAACAATAACGATTGACTAACACAATTTATTACTATTAGCTAAGAAATTTATTATTGGGTTTTAGACTTTTAATGGATCTTTCTTTAAAACCCTAAAGAGAACACTAGGTATAAATATAGAAAAGAAAACAAGATGAAAGAAAAAAAAGAAGAAAAGAAGAAAAAGAAAACTTAATATTGAAACGGT
>JAHFUF010000150.1 GCA_023265235.1 Blastocatellia bacterium | reverse complement strand
TCAGCAATAGTAGTGGTATAGACATGCCCTAAATGAGGTCTAGCATTAACATAATAAATGGGGGTAGTTATATAGAAAGTTTTCATAAACATACCTTAAATTAAGATAGATTTCTGTTAATTAGTGACATTGCTTCAGCGCGAGTACGTTGGTCAGTGCGGAAAATGCCTCGCACAGCAGAGGTAATGGTTTTAGATCCTGGTTTGCGGATGCCACGCATTGCCATACACATATGTTCGCATTCCACCACCACCATTACACCCCGTGCTTTTAGTCCATCATAAAGCAGTTCAGCAATTTGTGTAGTTAATCGCTCTTGGATTTGTGGTCGTCGGGCAAAATTATCAGCTATTCTAGCTAGTTTAGACAGACCAACTATTCTGCCATGATCTGGAATATAAGCAATATGGGCTTGCCCAAAGAATGGAACTAAATGATGTTCGCAAAGACTGAAAATTGTTATATCCCTAACAATAATCATTTCATCGTGAGTCTCAGCAGGTACAACTTTAATATATTCCTTAGGGTTATGATGTAGTCCGCCACAAATCTCTGCATACATTTTAGCCACTCGTGAAGGAGTTTCTTCAATTCCAGGTCGTGTTATATCTTCGCCAATACCTTCTAAAATTAATCGTACTCCTTGAGCAATTTTACCTAAGTCCACCTTTGCTATAGCTTGGTGTTCAATAGGGGGTAAATGCTCATCTGCTGAGTCGCTTTCTGGTAATGTTTCTAGCTCATCTGTTTTTTTCATAAAACTTTAACCTTTGTAAAATTCTTGTTGGAGAGTCTCGCGCTGTTGTTCAAACGCTATTGATGCCGCAGTTTGTACCAAAGCAAGTGCTACATTTGCCTTTTGTGCCAGACTAGAACAGCTTTCATATTCAGGCATTACATTAATGATTTTGTTTCCTAAACAAGCAAATTTAACATCTACTAGACCAAAAGCAGTTGTTACCTGTGTTGAATGTCTAGCTAAAGTACGTCGGTTAGTTTCATAGTAGCGAAGTCCTAATGTAGTAGTTTCTTGAAAGAGTGTGGCAGTAATGTTTTCAAAATGGTTTTGTTCAGTAAGCACTGTTAAAAGCACTCCAGGGCGATTCTTTTTCATATAAATAGGAGTGTAAAAAACGTCTAATGCTCCTTGTTTAAGTAGGCACTCCATCAAGTAACCAAATATTTGTGGGTTCATATCATCAATATTGGCTTCTATGACAGTAATAGTTTCATTTTTAGCTAAAGGTGTTTGATGAAGGGAATTATCGTTTTGGGTTAACTCACCATAGAGCAAGCGTAAAACATTAGGGAAATCTTTAGGATCCCTTCCACCAGCACCATATCCAACACGCTCAACACGCATTTGAGGTAAAGGAATAAACTCATTGCAAATAGTAGAAACTATTGCTGCTCCTGTTGGTGTGACTAACTCTCCTTCTATATTAGTTGAATAAGTAGGGATACCTTTTAAGAGCTCTAGTGTGGCTGGAGCAGGGATGGGAAAGCGGCCATGTGCGCAATTAACAAAACCTCGCCCAACATGTAGAGGCGAGCAAATAAAGTTTTTTACTCCAAGTAGTTCAAACCCAATACAAGCCCCAACTATATCAACAATTGCGTCTATCGCTCCTACTTCGTGAAAATGCACTTGCTCAGGAGGGATGTTGTGTATTTTCCCTTCGGCAATGGCTAGGCGATAAAAGGTTTTCTTAGAAGTTTCTTTAACCCAGTCTGATAATGTAGAGTTATCGATTATAGAATATATTTCTTGCAAACCCCTATGACTATGCTCGTGGTTGTGCTCATGTTCGTGAGAATGGTCATGATGTTTGTCATGTTCATGAGAATGAGGGTGGTTATGATCGTGAGAATGCTCATTATTATGTTTGTGAGAATGCTCATTATGGTCATGAGGTTGATGCTTATGGTCGTTGGCTAGTGTAACATCAAATTTAGTAGCTGCTATTTGACTACGTAAAACACGCTTTAACCCTAATTGATAGCCAGCCAAAGAAAGTTTTTTTAATTCTAGCTCTAGGGTTTTGAAATCCAGTCCTAGATCTAGTAATGCACCAATAATCATGTCGCCACTAATACCAGCAAAGCAGTCAAAATAAAGTGTTTGCATAAATTAACCTTAAAAAATTATTGCTTTTTGTCACAAACTCTAATGAAATTTAACCAAGATTTTAACCAAGATTGTTGATACTAAGTGGCTATTTAGAGTGCTGTCAAGCAAGCTAACCTATACGTAAAATCCAATAGGTTTGTATCGTCTTTCAAAACAAGGTTTACGAAATTGTGCAAAACCAGCTTTACAGGGTTTAGTGGCTTATGCTACCGTACCCCGTTAAAAGTTTCTAGATTTTTTCTACCAGATCGCCTGTCGCTGTAGCGTTTGACTCTTCTGACGGGTGGTAGACAACACATCCAGTCTTTATTTTTTCTTAGTCTTAATTTAGCTTAATTAGCTAAGAAAAGTTCTTGCGGATACTGCTGTCATCCTAAAAAGACATTAGAAGTAGTCTTAAATAACTAATTAGACAAGCGTTTGGTAGTAGAGTAGAGAATTTTAACCTGGTACTTTACCAGGTATTTAGTTTAATTAGTTTTTAAGGAGAACAGCACACGTGGCTTTACAAAGAGACGTTAAACAAGATTTAATCTCAAAATATAAAACTCATGACAGTGATACTGGCTCACCAGAAGTACAAATCGCCCTACTAACAAAGCGTATTGAAGGTTTAACTGAACATTTCAAATCACATGTAAAAGATAATCACTCGCGACGAGGGTTGTTAAAAATGGTTAGTCAACGTCGCCAATTATTAGATTACCTTAAGCGTCAAAATATTGAGCGATACCAACAAGTAATTGCTAAATTAGGGATCAGGAAGTAAATATAGGTTGAGACAGCCGAATAATTGTTTACTCGATCTTTGTTTCGGTCTGCTCTCAGTAGACTGTTCAAAAGTGTGCATTGTCTCTAAACATGCACACTCAGACGGTTATTTGTTGAGTGTTAAGGGATCAAAAGCCACGTCTGCAAAGTTCTATTTCGGCTAGAATTTGCATGCGTGGCTTTTTGTTTGTGACCTTAGAGAGGAGAAATATATGCATTTTAAGAAAACCATCAGTTTTGGTGGTAAAGAGTTGTCAATTGAAACAGGTAAAATTGCTAAACAAGCCGATGGCGCAGTAATAATACGTTACGGTGATACAGTGGTGTTAATAACTGCTGTAGGTGATAAGGGTAAATCAGAAGATAGAGGATTTTTCCCATTAACAGTAGATTATCGTGAATATGGTTATGCCTCAGGTCGTATTCCTGGGGGGTATTTCAAACGTGAAGGTAAACCAACTGAAAAAGAAGTTTTAACTAGTCGCTTAATTGATCGTCCCTTACGTCCTTTGTTTGCAGAAGGATATATTAGTGAAACACAAGTTATTGCTATGGTTATGTCTGCCGATACAGAAAATGATCCAGATGTATTGGCTGTAACAGGCGCGTCTTTTGCGCTTTCTATTTCTGATATTCCTTTCCTTAACCCAGTTGGTTGTGTAAGAGTTGGATTAATTGAAGGTCGTTATGTAGTTAACCCTACCTATGCAGAGCTAAGAAATTCCAGACTAAACCTAACTGTTGCTGGAACAGATGAAGCAATAGTAATGGTTGAATCTGGTGCTAAAGAAGTAAGTGAAACCGTAATGGTCGAAGCCTTAATGTTTGGGCATAATGAAGTTAAGAAGCTTTGCGCTTTACAAAGAGAAGTTAAAGAGGCCATTGGTAAGCCAAAACGTGAAGTAGTAGCCCATAAACTAGATGAAGCATTAGTTAAAGAAGTAGAAGAAAAAATACTTTCAGAACTAAGAGAAGTTTTAGATGTTCGTAACAAAAACAAACTTGCTAGTTATCAAGCTGTAGACGACTTAAAAGATAAGACCTTAGAGGCTTATGCTGAAGAAGCCGATAAACAAAAAGAAGCATCGAAGATTTTTGATTTCCTTAAAGAAAAAGTTTTTCGTGAAGATATTATGCAAAATCGTCGCCGTCCTGATGGACGACGTTTTTCAGAAATCCGCCCAATTGCTTGTGAAGTAGGGTGGTTGCCTCGTGTACATGGTAGTTCGCTCTTTACTCGTGGTGAAACCCAGGCGGCTGTAACAGTTACCTTAGGTACAAAACATGATGCTCAATATATGGATGATATAGAAAAAGGTGAAGTACAGCGTCGAGCAATGTTGAATTATAATTTCCCTCCATTTTCTGTAGGTGAAACAGGGAGAGTTGGTCAACCTGGACGACGTGAAGTAGGCCATGGGGCATTAGCACTGCGTGCTATTGATCCGGTTTTGCCAACTGAACAAGACTGGCCATATGCATTAAGAATTGTTTCTGATATTACAGAATCAAATGGCTCTTCTTCAATGGCAACAATTTGTGGTGGTATTTTGTCTTTGATGGATGCTGGTGTACCAATTAAAACTCCTGTTGCTGGTGTTGCTATGGGGCTAGTAATGGAAGGAAATCGTTACGCGATTCTTACTGATATTGCTGGTGCTGAAGATCATTATGGTGATATGGATTTTAAGGTTGCTGGTTCACGTGAAGGTATTACTGCACTACAGATGGATATTAAGCTTTGTGGTATAAATGCTCAAATTATGGCAGAGGCATTAGAACAAGCCAAACAAGGTAGACTTTTTATTCTTGATAAAATGGTGGAAGCTATTGCTATCCCTCGTCCTGAAATTAGTCTTTATGCGCCGCGTATTTTTACCATACAAATACCTGTTGATAAAATTAGAGATATTATTGGCCCAGGTGGTAAAACAATTCGTAGCATAGTAGAAAAAACAAGCTGTAAGATAGATATTGAAGACGATGGAAGAGTTAGTATTGCTTCATCTGATGCTGAATCTGCTGAACGTGCTCGTCAAATGATTCAGGAGATTACTGCTGAAGTAGAGGTTGGAAAAAACTATCTTGGTACAGTAACTCGTTTAGCTGAATTTGGTGCTTTTGTAGAAGTATTACCTGGTATAGAAGGCTTGTTGCATATCTCAGAAGTAGCTGACTATCGTATTCGCAATATTCGTGATGAGCTAAAAGAAGGGCAACAACTTATGGTTAAGTGTATTAGCACTGAAGCTGGTAAAGTTCGCCTAAGTCGTCGCGCTGTTTTGCGAGATGAAAAGGGAGTTGCTGGTACTAGCCCAACTAGCCCAGGTACAGAACCACAGCGTAGTGAACGACCAGAAAGAGAACGCAATGAACGTTATGGAGATAGGGAACGTAGTGATGAGCGTCCTGAACGCAGACCCTATCCTTCTAGGGGTAGAAGATAGGTATGGTAATTTAATAAGTTTAGACAAACTTATTTTCTAAAAGATGGTAATCAAAATGTGGGTAATTTGCCCGCATTTTCTTTTTTAAAGATATAAAATTTTTTAGTAATTTCTTATTAAAAGTTCTGTCACCGTGCCACGAGCAAAAGGGTTGCTGTTTATTGAGCGTGCGCAATGCACTGTAAGAATATTAAACCCTTGATAAAGCATTCTTACAAGCTTAGTGTCAGAATTAGAAACCATTACTAAACAACCGCGTTGATCAAGTTGCCTAACAATTTGAGCAAGTTTGGCTTGATCATGTTCAGTAAAGTTGACAGAGGTATAGCTAGTAAAACTAGCTGTCTGGCTCAAAGGAACATAGGGAGGATCTAAATAAATAAAATCTCTTGCTCGTGCTTGTTCAACAGTTTTTTCAAAGCTAGAGACGCTAAGTTGAATATTTTTTAGCGATTCACTAGCAACACGAATAACTTCTGCATCGCAAATCAGAGGTTTTTTATATCTACCATAAGGAACATTAAATTGACCTTGTTTATTAACTCTATAAAGGCCGTTATAACAGGTTTTATTGAGATAAATAAACCTAGAAGCTCTTTCAATAGCAGTTAAATTGTCTGGGGTAAGTTCACGTACTCGATAAAAATATTGCTCAGAAGTTTTGTGTTTAGACAAAACCTCTATAAGTTGTTCTGGATAGTCTCTTACTACACGATAACAATTAATTAGGTCAGCATTAAGGTCTGCTAAAACAGCCCTAATTGGGTGTAGGTGAAAAAATACTGCTCCGCCTCCTAAGAATGGTTCAAAATAGTGATTAAATTGTGTAGGAGTTGGAAGAAATGGAGCATATTGTTCTAATAGTCGTCGCTTGCCGCCCGCCCATTTTATAAAAGGACGTGCAGTAACAAATCTTTTTCCTAGCGAGATACGCTGAGGGCTGTTTTGATCAAAATCAATGGAACTAGAATTAGCTGACGACAAGAACATCTCCTCAGAACTCTATACTATGTTAAGCTAAATTTTTAACTAGTATAGAAATACTACATTAAGTGCTAGTATTGCTGCCTGTACAGAAAGTTTAGATTTTCAGGAAGAATTTTGGAAATGTGTAAGGTTATATATATTTAAAGATCTTTTGTCAATCGAAGAAGATCTTTATAGTCCCATTTCTTTATTTAGTGATTTGGCCAGGTCTTTTAAGGCATAAATTGCTTGACCAATATTGCCTTGTGGCCCTAGGGCTAAGAGTACAAAATATCCTTCATTAAGAGTTTTTATTATACAGGTAGCGTCCTTATATTGACAAATCATAAATTCAATAATGCCCATATCTACTTCATCAGAAAACTTACGACAAGTATTTAGAGTAATACCATGGTAGGCACCAATTAAATCTAATTCTTTTACACTTTTATGAACAAGGTAATGTTGTACTACTTCTCCATCACTATCTAAGAAAACTGCTCCGCGTGCGCCATAGACAGTATCTACAAGGTTTTCTAGCAGCCTATCGAACATGATTTTTACCTATAAGGGTGTTTTGTTTGGTGGTTTAAGAATAACTCTCACCAAGGAATTTTCTTTGCCATTCTATCACAGAGCAAAGCTTAAAGTTAATGTGAATATTAAAGTTAATGTAAATATTAATATCAATATTTAACGAGCTACAGGGTCTAAACTAGCAGCATAACTCTTTAAGACTTCATCTAGTTTGCCAGAATGTAGTGCGTCAACAAGTGCTTCTACTACTTGACCATCATAACGTGTACCAACAAAGGTACGAATTCTTTCTACAGCAACCTCTGTATCCATTGCACGTTGATATGGCCTATTAGTTGTCATAGCATCAAAAACATCTGCAACGGAAATAATTCGTGCCATCAAAGGAATTTGATCACCACGTAGTCCAAGAGGGTAGCCTTTGCCATCTAAACATTCGTGATGGTAAAACATACCAGGAATAAAACGTTTCATTTGAGGAATTTCTGACATTATTTTTGCACCAATTTGTGGGTGCTGTTTCATAATTTTATATTCATCATCAGTGAGTGCAGCAGGTTTTTTTAAAATCTTATCGTCAATACCAATTTTGCCTACGTCATGCAAAATACCAGCAATACGAATGTCTTCTATTTCTTCTTCATTGAGTTTCATATGTTGAGCAATCAAAACAGAATATTTCATTACTCGTTCAGAATGGCCACGAGTATAAGTGTCTTTACCATCAATGGCTTCAGCTAAGGCACGCACAGTACCAATAAAAAGCATCCGATTTTCTTCTGCTGCTCGACGTAGTTCATTGATATATTGCTGAATATGTTCAGCCATTTTATTAAAATCGTCTGCTAATTCTCCTATTTCATTGCGAGTTCTAACCTTAATTCTGCGTGCAAACTCTCCTGCTGAAATAGCTTTTGCTCCAGCCGCTAAAGTTTCTATTGGTGAAGTAAGACGTATTGCTAGAAAAGTACCAACTATTGAAGCAAGTAAAATTGTAATTACACTAGTATAAATAGTCCTAGCATACATTTGACCAACTGAAGGATAAGCAGCGTCTTCATTAACCATTGCCATTACTCCTAGCTCTTTGCCTGGAGCAATATCAGCAGTACGACAAGTTCCAAGAATAGGGATAGTTTTACCATTTTCTTGAATTTCAAAGGATGTAGATACAGTTAACTTAAAATTTGCTTCTTTCCAGTCGTCTACAATCTTTAGGCTAGTTTTATTGTTATCAGAAAAAACCATTTGTGGATCGGGGTGAGCGATTATTCGACCTGTATTATTAACCACAAAAAATATAGTACGACCGTTTTTTAGTAGTTCGCTAGTTTCTAATAACCTACCACTATTTTTAGTAATAGAATTAAAAACAGGCTCAAGATTAACTATTGCCATTACAAAACCATCTGGCTTTTGAGAGCTATTTTCACCTTGTTGGTTAATAATTGGAGAGGCTAAAACAATAACAGAAGTAGTGCTAGATTTTATTAGCTTAGGGTTATCAATAAAGTAGTCTAGAGAGGAGTTTTGCTCCATAAAATCAAATACCTCTCTGACTATTGGTCTAAGCTCTTCTTGAGAAATTTGATTGGTATCGAGTGCAAAAGGTGCATAAGATAGGTTATTTTGGTTAAGAGGAGAAATTATTAAGGCGCAGAGGTTTTTATCTTTATGCAATGTTTCTGCCAGTTTAGCATTACGTAATTTAATTTCATCCTCAGAGCCTTTTTCTAAGATGGTTATTCCCCCAGCGATTTCTAATGAGCGGGCAAAGGCACTTACTTGATCACGATAAGCATGAATATAAAGCTTTATTTGATTTGCTTTGTCTGTTACACCACTTAGCTGCGTGTTTTGCTCGTTTCCTCGCAAAGTATCTTGACCTAATTTAGCTAGTTGATAACCAACAATAACAACAGGTAAAACACTAACAGCTAAAAGGACTGTCAAAACAGTATAAAGAATTTTTGCACGCTTTTTGAGTTGCTTCATAGGATCTATCGATGTCCTTTATTAAACGTATTACAAATCTTGCAAAAAGCAGGGGCTTTTCTATAACAGTATAAAATCTAATACTAAAAGTATTATTATTTAAGGGTTATAGGAATTTTCTTTGACACTAAAGTATATTCCAAGATAAAGATATTTGCAATTTCGAGCCTAGTTCTATTAAACATCAAATTTTAGTTTGTTGCTATTAATTTTTATTTGGTGCGGAGATTAACATTAATTAGTATTTATGTTATGCTTTTTTGTCTAACACCTAAAACAAAATAGCAGCTTAACATATATTAAAAGCAGATTTTTGTTATTCAATCTTAATCTTA
>JAHFUF010000774.1 GCA_023265235.1 Blastocatellia bacterium | reverse complement strand
TGTTTAATAATGGAAAAAGCAACTTTATTAGGAAAAGCAGGGACATTATCTTGGAGCCTAGAGAGTTCATCAATATAAGGGACTGGTAGAAGATCTGCTCTTGTGCTAAGTGCTTGGCCAATTTTAATAAAAGTAGGGCCTAGTGAAAGCAAACGGTGGCTTAATTTTTTTGCTTGAATCGTAAGTTTAGCTTTACGAGATTTTTCTGTGCCTCTTATCCAACCACGAAAATCTAAATAAACATAAAAAAGAAAAGAAAAGAGTGTCCAAACAATTTTTATTGGCCTAAAAATTCTTTCTTGACGACTTATTAGGTTAGTATGAGAATAAACTTTGATTTTATTGGTTCTAGAAGGTTTAGTGTTAATTAATAGATTAGTATTATTTCTAGGGGTACTTTTTACCAAATTTCCCATTAGGGGTTCCTATCAGGTGTTCACCTAGCAAAATTAATTTATTTATAAAGGGCTATTAAAAAGCTTTACAAAACTCAATAAATAATAACAAAATTTAGCTCAAAGCTAAAGTATTGAACTAAATTTGAACTTGTAATTTGGTTAAACGATAAGTGTTAGCGAAATTGTTCAAGTGAATCTGTAAGGATTTTATGAACTCTCTCGTCTCCTCCCATGATTAATAATGAATAATTTTTTACTTGGAAAGATTTGCGCTGACTATTACCTAATTTACGCATAAAGTCAGTTCCTTTTGCTTGGTCTTGTGGGTTATTAAACTCAGCAGCTAATATTGCAATAGGTTTATCCTCTGGTTGGTTTTTGAGTGTAAACTGCAAAACATCAACAGCCTTAAATGCACTAGCACCACCTACCATTTCTTTAGGTAGGTTTAGGTTTAACCCTCTAATGTCTGTAAGAAAATTGTAATACCTAATTAATGACCTTGCTATATTTCCAGTATCAGCAAACTTGTTATTACGAATTGTTTTAGGCAAGGCTTCTGGTGATGGGGCTGGGTTAAAAGGTCTTTGATTTGGTTGTAATGTCGAAGGAGGCCCAACAACAACATTGTTTTTATTCATCTCTTGTTTTTTACGTGCTATTTCTTCTTGGGTCATATTTTTTGGATCACTAGGCACAGGGTTAGTAGGTTGAGTAGTGCCAGTAACTCCTTGAGCATTAGAGGTAGACGTGTTATTGGCTGTAGTTGGTTGTCCACAAGAAATGGAAGCTAATAATGACAAAATAAGTGCTAATTTAGAAAGACGAGAAAAAAACATATATTCTCCAAAAACATTAAAATAAAGCCGTGGGCTAACTTCAAATAAAAATTAGCATAAACACATAAGTGGGTAAAGAGAGCATTAGCAACAAAGGCGGAGAGCAAAGGTTGAAATTTTCCTCTTAATGCTATAATCCTGGTTGTGTTAGAGCCTATTGGGTGATCGCTGTTTAGTTTATTTAAGCTATGATTTTTAGGTTTAAGTAAATTAGAGAGAGGAAAGTCCGAACACTACAGAGCAACGGACTGGCTAACGGCCAGGCGGGGCAACCCGACGACAAGTGCAACAGAGAACAGACCAGCCAAAGGCTAGAAGGTAACTTTTAGTACTGGTGATGGGTGAAACGGTAGGGAAGGAAACTTCTTAATGTAAGAGCCTACCAGCAGGTGTGGTAACACATCTGGCTAGGTAAACTCTCCGTGGTGCAAGACCAAATAGGGAGGCGTTTGTAGAACTGCTCGTTCGAGTTTGTTAGCGTACAAAACACGCTAATGATACGTCCTCCGGGTAGGTTGCTTGAGCCAGTTGGTAACGGCTGGCCTAGATGAATGATCGCTATCTTGGCGCAAGTCAAGAAACAAAATTCGGCTTATAGATTAGCTCTAACACACCTTTATTAATCCAATATTAATCCAAAACAAAAGGTGATTTTATGGCAGAAAGAAAACAAGAAAAAACTACCCCTAGGACTGCTGACTCTCAATCAACCCCAAGTAATTCAACCAATAGTATTTTATTTTTAACTGTAGGGCTGTTACTAGGGTTAGTCGTAGGCTATGTTTTTACTGATGGTATTAACAAAAAGTCTCCGCCTTCTCTTGCTAAAGGTGCTAAGGCTGGCCCATTAAAAGGTAATGAAGAAGTACCTCCAGGCCATCCAAGTGTAGGCCCAGACCCAGAAGTCGAAAAAGAGATCCAACTAGCAATAGAGTCTGGCGAGAAAAATCAAGATTACGATTCACAGCTTAAGGTAGGTTCTTATCTTTACCAAGAAGGTCGTGGAGAGCAAGCAAAAAAATATTTACTTAAAGCTAATGAGCTTAAACCTGCGGAGTTTGTTCCTATAGTTAATCTAGGAAACTTACATTTTGATCTAGGGCAGCAAAACAGGGATTCTAAAATGATGAAAACAGCAATTGAATGGTATGAAAAAGCACTTAAGATTAAACCAGATGACTTAAATATAAATACTGATATTGGGATTGCATATACATTTCTTTCGCCACCAGATAATAAAAAAGCTTTAGAGTATATAGATAAAAGCTTGTCTAAAGATCCAAAGCATTTACAATCGCTTTATCATAAAACTCGTATTTACATTGAAACAAAAGACTTAAAAGCCGCTGACATAACCTTTGCCCTTTTCAAAGAAGCTAGTGCTAGTAATCCAAATGAAACACTTAAACAAGCTGTTGCAGCTCTAGAACAAGAGCTAAATAAAGCAAAAGGCAGTAGCAGTGGCAATGGCAAAACTGTTGAAATACCAACACATTAATTCAATACCTTCGCCAATTTGAAAATTGACCTATAAACTAGCGAAATTGAGTCCATATGTTGTGTGTAGTTCAACAGTCTTACACAATATGTAGCCATCAAAATTGGCTTCTAAAATTTTG
>JAHFUF010000002.1:32403-35131 GCA_023265235.1 Blastocatellia bacterium | reverse complement strand
AGCCTTCTCCTCTAGTAAAACCATCTGCATGAGAATCAAATGTTTTACACCTACCATCACTAGCTTGTCCCAAAGATTTAGCCACAATAATTGATGAAATAGGAGAAATTATTAGGCTTACTCCTCCAGCTAAAGCTAGGTCTGATTCTTTATTACGTAAGCTACTACAAGCTAAATGTATTCCTACCAGTGATGAAGAACAAGCAGTGTCTAAGGCAACACTTGGCCCATGAAAATCCCAAATATAAGAGATTCTATTAGCCGCCAAACCATGATAGGCACTTAATCCTGTATAATTGTCAATTTTGTTGTTAGCTTGCAATAGTAAGTAATCATTGTTGTATATACCTATGAATACTCCTGTTTTGCTACCAGCCAAATCTGTTACTACTTGTCCTGCGTCTTCTAAAGCCTCCCAAGATACTTCTAGAAGCAGTCTTTCTTGTGGGTCTATATAAGCAGCTTCTCTAGGAGATAGGTTAAAAAAAGCAGGGTCAAACCTACTTACTTGCTCAAGAAATCCTCCCCAACGAGTGTTTATTTTGTTAATAGCCTTAGGGTCATTACTATAATAATCCTCTATATTCCAACGATCCTTAGGAATTTCTGTGATAGCATCTACACCATCTTTTAGTATTTGCCAAAACTCTTTTGGATTGTTTACTTTACCAGGAAAACGACAACCCATACCTATTATTGCAATAGGCTCTGGTTCTGGACGTAACAATTCAAATAAAGTTGAGCGCATTTCAGGGGAAAGATCAGCGATAAGTTTTGAAAGGGTTTTTAGTATGTCAGACATAGTATCCACACAGTATTAAGAAAATTAATTTAGACTTGTTTGATTAAAAGAACAGAATCTATTGGTTTAATACTAACTCTGGAATGCTTCCTTAAACTCGAACTGACAAGAATCAACCCTGAAGGGTTGGTCAGTTATCACTAAAAATGGTGGTATTGTATAAACACTGAATTATAAAGTAGTTACTTTTATGGTAAATTATCTGCTAAAACTTTATGTAATATAGCTTTAGCTTTTATATGATCTGTAATAGCTCGTAACTCCTTGCTACGTGCCGTAGAAAGTCTGTTTTGATATTCTAAGACAAAAAAGCTAGTTGACATACCAACCTTAAATCTAACTTGCTCTGCATCTAGTCGTACTCTAATAGCTTTTACATTAGCACGAGCAGCATCAACACTTTGAGCCGCTAGATCTAAAGCCTGCATTGCATTACGAACTTCTACTAGAATGTTATTAAGCATTTTCTTTTTTGCTACATCGATTTGATTACTAGCAATTAATGCATTTTCAAAATTGGCTTTTGCCGTTGTATTACGTAAAGGCAAGTTTATTGTTACTCCAAATTGATATGTACGAAAAAGAAAAATATTTCCTAGTGCTGTCCCATAACCTCCGATTAAATCGGCCTTTGGACGAATATTGAAAAAATTTGGTCTATTAATCGCACCAGCAAGACCTTGGCTGCTAAATGTAAAAAAGAAATCTAATTGGGGTTTTTGTTGATTTTTAAGAAAACTAGTTTCTACTTTTTGAATTTCATTTTTTATATCTAGTTCCCTTAGTTCTGGTCTGTTGTTCATTGCTACGCTTATAGTTTTTTCTAACTCCACTCCTTCTTCAGCAAATTCTATTTTATTAGTTGGTACGATTTGGTAGTTCCACATATTGCTAGTAGGGTCATCAATGATCAGGTTTTTTAACTTGTTTTCTGCCTCAGTAATAGCTAATAGCTCTGATATTGCTTCTTCTTTACGTCTTTCAAATTCTGCTTCAGCCGCAGTTACTTCTACAGGGGCAATCCTACCAGCTTCTACCTCTACTTGATTACGACGTATTTGTTCTGCGGCTAGTTCTACGGCGTCACGTTTAATTTTTTCATTTTCTATTGCAAATGCTAGGTCATAATAACTAGCCTGTGTTCTGGCAATTAAGTCTACTAATTTGTTACGAAAGCTTAGGTCAGCTATATCTATTTGTTTTTTGAGTGCAGCAATATTACGCTGAGGTTCATTGATGCTAAAATTTTTCAATAAAGGTTGGCTATAAGTAAAAGATAATTGTGAAAGGTAAAAAGGATCAAAAATAACAAATCGATTGTCAGTTGAATTACGGGAGTTATTAAACTCAGCCTTAATATTTCCTCCATTAGCTAGATTACGACTGATATTGAAATTATAGTTATAACTTTCTAGAAATGACTCTCTAGGGTTTCCTTGTAATGCAGAGATTGTAGGTGTTATAGAATTTGAATAATCAAACCTTGAACCCATAAAATAATCATAAAAGCCTTTTTGGGCAAGCAAAAGATTTTTCTTACTTGCTATATTGTTACGTTCTTGGTTGATATCCAAATTATGCTCTAACATCATAGTAATAACATTTGTTAATGAAAGAGGCATTACTTTGTTTGACTCAATACCTGTTCTTAGTGGAGGGGTATATATTTTTAAGCTAGGAAAATTAATACTTTTGTTATCATTGTCACTTGTATTTAGATTACTAGTATTACTAGTATTTATAGTATCTGGCTTATAATTTTTACTATCATTAGTACTAATTATCGTTGACTGAGCTAGAGCCAAGTTACTAATACATAGGCTTCCTAGTAGAAGTGTTAAGATCTTTTGGGCTACTTTCATAAATTTTCGGAGTAAAAACCACAAGTTTGAGGTTGTGGAGTAACTGCCGCCTCCATCAAGAAAA
>JAHFUF010000002.1:0-32393 GCA_023265235.1 Blastocatellia bacterium | reverse complement strand
CTAGGGCTGGGTCAGTCTATTCATCGCCATCTAGTTTTTGGTTGTTATTACGGTCTATACCCATACGATAGCCTTCAGTTACAGGCACTCCAGTAAAAGTAAGTTCTTTTCCTTGAGTAATAGAAGCTATTAAGACCTTAAATGATATATTTGATTCACTTGCTTTGTCTGTACGGAATTTACGTTTTCCTATATAAAGCAGCCCTTTGGGTTTACCATCTAAAACAGTTTTTACAATTAATTCACAATTTTCTTTTTCTGCTTCGCTCATTAGGAGTTTTATTTGGTTTAGAAGTGCTTTATTAGTTTTATTAGTATCATTAAGGGTGACTTGTAATCCAACTGTAGGTGCTGTACCTGTATCAAAAGCTAAAACATAAGCTTCAACGTCTTTCATATCGGAATCTTTTTCAAAAGTAAAATTCCGAGGATTACCAATATGCTCAGTTACAGCCCTACGATAACCATCATTAATATAAGCAAATCCGGCTACTACTTTCCCATTTGGCAAAGTACTGTATTTCTCATAAAGCCCTCGCAGTTGTGGGACTTTTATATTTTGGTCAAGGTTAACATCAGTACCTTCAGACGCTCCTACTAATAAGAAACTTGGGGCAATTAATCTATTAGTGCCTGGGCCAGTGCCTTTTGCACCTGTATCATGACAATCTACACAGCGTAGTAACCCTATATCTAATTTAGGAATAGTAAACAACAAACGTCCTCTTTCTGCACTTGGACTAGATGTAGGGTTTGGATAAGTACGATCTAAATTTTGAATTGGATTAGGTGGATAAGTTAAAGACGCAGTAAATGCTTTAAATTTGGCCATTTCTATGTCTGTTAGAATTCTTGGACTGCCCAATAATGAATCAAAAGCAGGGTTAAAGTCTTCAAATTTCATCCTATCACCACGCCAGTGTAGAGGCTCAGTACCAATAATCCCTCGAAAAGATTGTGTTACCATTGGGCCTTTCATAGGGTGAAAAACATGTCTTGCTTCAAAAAATGGCAAAGTAACATTTGGTAGTTCAACTATATCTTGTTTTCCTTGTGGGTTTCCTAAGTCCCAAGCTAAGCTATCTTTATGGCTATCTCTATGGCAACTAGCACAGGAAACATCACCATGTGCTGAAAACTCACCTCCATACATAAACCTACGTCCTTCTTGTAGGTCTTTTGGTTCAGGGTTATAGCCAATAGATACTTTACTTACTTCTCTATTAATAGTCGTATCAACGGTGCTTAAAGTATGTTCAAACCTGTTTAACACATAAAGTTGTTGACGATTTTCATCAAAAGCTAGTCCTGTTGGGCCAAATCCTACAGAAACTTTATCAGTGATTTTACCATTAGAATCTAGCACAGCTACTTTTGCTGTGCTTAGGGAAGAGACATAAAAAGTTCCTTTGTTATTGGTAGTAATATCTAGTGGTAGCCCTATGCTTTCTTGTCTTTCTTCTCTGCTTCCGGTTGGATTATCGTAATTTATATGTGGGTTAAGATCTGCAACAGTAATTTTATTTTTTGATGATGAGAGGTCTACAATAGAGACTCTAGTATTAATAAAACGCCCTCTAATATTAGGTTCAAAGCGAACCAGATTGTCAGACTCTGTATTAACCACAAAGAGTTTATTATTAGTCGTATCTATTACACTATTAGAGATATGAGTACCAATAGCACGTATTTCTGTTGTTTTAAGTTGGCTATCATTTGCATTGATAATCACTAAATCTACATCTTCTAATGAATAAGGTATATATTTTGTCCATTTAGTATCGCCAGTTTCATCTGCCCAAACACCTTTACTTACTTCTTTAACAATTAAGGCTGTTCTTGGAGGCGCAGGCAAGTTTGGTGACATTGCTGGTTTTGGCGGTGGTGGCCCTCCAGCATCGCGTACTGAATTAAATGGTACAACAGTAGTTTTATTACCAGAGTCAAAAATTGAAACAAAAACACGATTATTTACATAGTCAACTGATAAAGACCTTGGTTTTTTACCATTAATCTCTATTTCTTTTGGCTTACTGCTTAAATCATTAAGATCAAATACTTTGATAAGACGAGGCTCAGAAACACAAACAAAAGCCTTTTGACCTAAAAAGACAATATCTGTAGGCTCATCCCCAACATTTATAGTTTGTTTTACATTTTTAGTCTTTAGGTCAACGATACTAATAGAGTCTGAAAGCCAATTGACTACCCACACTTCTTCGTTGTTTCTAGCAGCAATGCTAATAGGTTGTAACCCTACAGGGATTTCATCTACTAGTTTAGGGATACCATCAACTATATCAAACACAGAAAGTCTATTATCTGCTGTGTTTACTGCTAATAAATTTGATCCATTAGGAGTAAGAGCTATAGGATGTACTTGAGGGGCTTCAAAATTGTGAAACTGTGTTGACCTATCTGCTTTTACAGCAGGTGTAATATTTCTGTTAAGAGTGGTTAAAAATAATCCTATCATTAAGATACAAATAAAGGTTTTAATAACAAAGGGGCGATTGTGTTTTATATTACCCATAAACTATTTCCTAAGGTTTATTTTGTTGAAATTTCGATAAGTATAATAGGTTTTAACGTAAAAGTGAACATCTCAGCAATAGTAAAAATAATGAGAATTTTTGTTTTATCTTCCTACAAAAAAAACTCTCTACTTTAAAAAGCTCGCAGGGAAAAGGTTTAGCCTGAGAATACTATCGATTTGCAAACCAAACCGCGTAATCTGAAACTATTTCTTTTATTGTAGAGTCTTTACCAATAACTTTTAGGTCACATAAAGGAAATTCGTGTTTCCTGGATTTGTGCTTTATTGTAACAATAACGCCATACATTTCATCTGTTCCAGATATATCTAGTATAGTAACTTTGTCAGAGTCTTTTAATGGCCCTCTCTCTTGATATTCGCTAACCTCTGCTTCAAGTGGAAAGACTAGGGTTTTCTCTAAAATTTCCTCCCAAACTTCTAAAGCCTCTACGTCATCATCTGCATCGACACCAGCAAGGATTTTTTTGATACGTTTTCCTTCTTCGCCCATAGAACACCAGCTTACTTGTTCTTCTATTTCATCAACAGTTTTTTCTACATCTTTGTGTGTGTCTCTAGCTTTTACTAATTCAACATCCTCTGGTTCAAGATAATAAGTTCTCCAATCAAGCCCTTTTTCCTCAGATTCTTCAAAATAGGACATTGCAATATTTTTTAGCGTTATGCTATCTAGTGCAATAAGAATATGAGTTTCACCCTCCTCCGTTTTTTCAAACCCTTGGATTCTCCCTTGCCACCCATCTATTAGCTGACCTGAGTCTGGGTCTAAGACACCTTTTTTTATAACTACAGAGTCACCTATTTTTAACTCTAGATTGTTTTTCATATAATACTCCTTGGACTATAGTTTTAAGTTTTTTCTTCTTTAATACTACTTTCTTGCTTGAGTAATTCCTCTACTTGTTCGTCTGATAACTGCTCGATTTCTGCTAGTAATTTGGCCAGGTTCTCGTCATCATTTTTAGTAGTTTGTCTGTCAATCTCTAAAGCTAATTGTGCAATGGTTGGGCTAGCAAACAAGGTTTGTAAAGGTATTTCTACAGAAAATTGCTTGGTAATTCGAGTTAATAATTGTGTTGCAACCAAAGAATGTACACCTAGTTCAAAGAAATTATCCTGGGTTCCAATTTTTTCTTTTTTAAGTAACTGAGTAAGCAAAGCGGCTAGGCTTTTTTCTATATCAGTTTTAGGTGCTATGTAATTTGTTGAGCTTGTGGATTTTACTGGTATCTTAACTTGAGGGATCTCTAATCTAGGAAGAGTGTTTAATAAGCTAGTCAAAGACTGTTGCCAATTGTCACTAATAGTTCTTAGCAGGGTAAGGAAATGACCTAAAATAAGCTTGATGCTATCTTGATCAAAATATTGGCAATCATAAACGATTTTAAGCATAAGGGTTTTACGAGGAAACACCATAATACATAAAGGGTATTTTGTATAAGCTCCTTGAAATGCAATAGGTTCTAACTCAAACCGCTCACTACTATCTGGGTGGTTCTCAAATACTAAAATACTTTCGTAAAGCGGTAAGGAAGATGGAAATTCTGCCCATTGATATATTTGCCCAATAGAATTATGCTGGTGGCTAAGTAGTTCTAAATTATCTATTTGTAGTTGTTTTAACCAAAAAACTAAATCCATTTCTGATTCTACTTTTATTCTTAATGGCAAAGTGTTGATAAATAAACCTACTATTTCTTCTACGCCAACCAACTCACTAGGTCTACCAGATGTAGTAATACCAAAAACTATATCTTTTTGATTACTATATTGACTAAGTAATAAAGTCCATACTCCTTGTAATAATGTGTTAAAAGTCAAGCGTTGTTGTTTTAATAGAGCTTTTAATTTATTGGTTTCTGGTTCTGATAACGCTTGTGTTTCTGTAGCATAAGATATTTCTGAAACAAGATGGGTTTCTACAGGTATACCTAAAGGAGTTGGAGCAGTAAAGCCCTGTAATTTATTGCTCCAAAAGGTAATGGATTTTTCTATTCCTTGTTTTTGGAGCCAATAAATATAATTTTTATAAGATGTAATATTATTTATAAATAATTCTTTTCCTTTTAATAAAGACTCATAGGTGTTAAATAAGTCTTTTAAGAGTATTTCTATAGACCATCCATCAACCAAAATATGATGGTAAACCCATATTAAATAATAAGAATTTTCAGAGATTTTTATTAATATTATCCTCATTAATGGAGGATTAGACAGGTCAAAGTTTTGATGACTTGTTTTTAGAATATCAGTTAATTTTTCTAGCTGTTCTTGCTCATTAAACTGTTGCCAATCTTCTTGTTTTATTGATAGCTTTACACTAGGATTTACTACTTGAAGTGGTTGAGTTAGGTTTTCCCAAATAAAAGCTGTTCTTAGCATTTCATATTTGTTAAAAAGCTGTTGCCAAGCACTAAGAAAAATATCTATTTCTAAGAGGCTATTTATTTTACTGACAGACTGTTCTATAAACACCTCTCCAGAAGGATTAGACAATGTTACTAGAAGCATTCCTTCCTGTTGGGGTGATAACGGATAAACCTCTGTAGGCTGATAACCTAGCTGTGTAGCGATTTGTTTTTGCTGTGAAATATCTAAAAATTCTATTTTATTTTGCTCTATTTCATTATTATTATTTTCTAATAAAATATTTTTTGGAGCATTAAAAATTAATTCTTTAACTACATTAGTTAAGCTTTGAGACAGTAAATCAATTGTTGATTTTTTGTATTGCCTTTGATTATAAAATACATTTATTTGTAATTTATTTTCTATAACTTTCCCAACTATCTCAAATAAATATCTGCGTTTTTGCTTTCTATCAATAGTTTCTCCACAAGAGTCTGACGTAGTAAAAAAGAGCTTTTCTTGGTCATTAGTATTTCTAGTTTGTCCTAAATATAAAAAATTAATTTCAGGGGTTGGCAGTAGCAGTAGCTTTTTTAGTAGCTCTTTGTCTGAAGACAAATGGAGTAAACCATAACCAATACCATTGTTAGCTGGAATGTTATTGATGTACCATTTTACATAACTAACACGCTCATTTAATGTATTAGCTTTACTAAAATCTATTACAAGTGGGAAAACACTGGTAAACCAACCTACTGTGCGTGATAGGTCTATTTCTGGAGCAATTTCTTCTCTACCATGCATTTCTACATCAATAGCCACAGTAGAAATATCAGCCCAACGAGAAAAGCTTTCTGCCAAAATTGCTATTAATAGATCTTGGACTCGTATTTTGTAAGTTTTGGTTATTTCTTTTATTAAACTATTAGTTTCTTCAACACTAAAGGATAGGTTTATTTGTTCTAGATTAGAAAAATTATTATCTTGATCTGGATAATCAACAAATAATGGAGAAAAACGTTCCCAAGCAAGGGTTAACCAATAGTTTTGTTCTTCTGTTATTGACTCTAAATAGACTAATAATTTTTCAGCATAATTCTTAAATGAAGTAGTTTTATTAGGTAATAAAACAGGTGAGGATTGACTAAGTTGTTGGTAAGCTGTTTCTAAATCTTCTAATAATATTGGCCAAGAAATTATATCAATGACTAAATGATGAGCAATTATTAGTAACTGATAGTCTAGTTTACTTAAGGAAAAAAGTAGGGCAGAGAAAACCTTTCCTTGTCTTATATCTAGGCTTTTTTGAGCTTTGTTTGCTGCTGATTCAATGGCTTTCGATTGCTCTGAGTCTGATAAGTTAATTAAATCAATGGTGGTTAAAAAATCAACATTATTGTCTACTTCAGCGTTAAATTGCTGCCATTCACCATTTTCTTGAAAAAATCTCATCCGTAACGCATCGTGATGTGTAACTAGGATTTGAAGGGCTTTTCCTAGTAAAGCTGAATCTATTGGTTGACTAGCCTTTAGCCTTACTGCTTGGTTAAAATGATTAAGATTATGGTAATTTTGATTAAGAAACCATTTTTGAATTGGGGTTAATGGGACAAAACCTGTAACAACCTCTTGGTCTATTTTGGTTTGGCTATGGGTAATATTATTAGCTAAATCAGCGATGGTTTGGTGTTCAAAAAATTGTTTTGAGCTAATTTTCAACCCTTTTTTATTGGCTTTTGCTGCTAGTTGAATAGCTATAACTGAATCACCACCTAAGTCAAAAAAATTATCATAAATACCTATCGGTGTAAAACCTAAAGCTTCTTGCCAGATTTCCACTAATTTTTGTTCTGTATCATTGCTAGCCTCAACATACTTAGTAGCTAATATTGGACGGGAATAGGTTTGGGTTATAGTTGTTGGAGTATTTTGTAATTCTATCTTTGCTAATTTTTCCTGGTAATATTTCCATAATAAAGAAAAGTTTCTACTAGACACTATTACTTGAGGTACTTGAACTGTTAAGGCTCTTTCAAATGCTTTGACTCCTTCTTTAACAGACATTGTGCTAGTCAGAGTCTCCATTTCCTCTTTCCATAAATTAGCTCTTTCATTGATAGGTTGTTTAACTGCGACCATACCAGTATCTTGCCAAGTTTCCCAATTAATTGATATTGTTAGGGTAAATTGGTTGAAATAATAAGCAAAAGCGTCTAGGAAGGCGTTGGCACCACAGTAATCTGATTGACCATACCTGCTTAAAATAGCGTTAATGCTAGAGAATAAAATAAAAAAGTCTAATTTTTGTGCTAGAAATAACTTTGCTAATGTTATTGTCCCTTTTGCTTTGGTATTAATAACATTGGCCATATCTGACCAGTCTTTGATTTCAATTAACCCCCCACCTACTAAACCTGCTAAATGTAATACACCATTGATGTTGCCTAATTTATTTGTTACTTGCTCAACTACTGACTGCATTTCGTGAAAATTAGTAACATCAGCAGAAAAGGTTAATATGGTCGCGCCTAAAGATTCTAAAGCTTGTAGCCGTTTAATTTTCTGGCTAACCTCATTGTTTGGATTGTTTGAGCTATCTAGATTATTTAGATAGCTTTGCCATTCACTTTTTTGTGGAAAGCTACTACGGTTTACTAGGGCTAATTTTGCTTTTACTTTATGAGCTAAATATTCAGCAATTTCTAGCCCATAACCCCCTAAACCACCAGTAATTAAATAAACTCCATTTTCTTTTAATGGTAGCATTTTTGTGTTTAACAAAAATGGCTGGTAGTCCGGTAACCAACGGTAACGTCCACGATATGCGATAGTTAATTCTTTAGTTGGGGAGGTTGTAGAAAAAATTATTTCTTTGGCCAGGGTTTCTAGTGGCAAGTCTCCAGATATGTCAATATTGCTAGCATAAATATTAGGGTTTTCTTGAGAAATAACCCGACAAAGCCCTACAGTGGTTGCTTTTGCTGGACAAAGCGTTTCTTGTCCAGTTACTGAAAATATATTGTTTGAGATAAAAAATAACTTAATCTTGTGAGTAAAACCCTCTCTTGATAAAGCTTTTACAGTATTAAGTAAACTAACGTATCCTAATTGTTGGATTTCGTCAAAATTAATCTCTGATAAAACGTCAATAGTTTTAGAGTCTGAAGAGTCTGATAACCAAAAATGGATAATAATATCAGGCGATTTATTGTTACTAGCGAGAGATGGAAACAATTGCTCATAGCTATTTTGAGAAAAATTAACATAGTAATTATCTAGGAGTTTGGAAAACCCCTCTCCTAGTTTTACTGAAGTTACTTGATGACCTAAAAAGTTTAGCTCGGTTAAAACCCTCTCACAAAGAGGCGTTTCATTTGCAAAAACCAAGTAATTTTTAGGACTAAATTCGACATCTTCGCTATTTGTCAGCAAATAAGGCATTTGTTTCCAACTAGGAAAATAAAACCAATCACTTATGTTTGGTTTAGGTGCTAAGTCATCAACTAAACTATTAGCCTTTGAATTATTAGTTTGATTTGGTGCATTTATCCAATAACTGTCGCGCTCAAATGGGTATGTAGGTAAGTTAATTCGGTGTCTTTGTTCATCACCATAATATTTTAACCAGCTAATTTTTACTCCTGATAACCAGAGCTTTCCTAGTGAATTAAGAAAAAAAGCGTGTTCAGATTCGGTAAAACTTGGAGGAGGTAAAGAAGCTACCACTGTATGTTGAGGCTTTTTGTTAATATGCAGTTGTGTTAAAGCTGTTAATCTTTTTCCAGGGCCAACTTCTAAGAGTAACAACTCTTTTTGTTTAAATAGCTCAATTAAGCCATCAGAAAATCTAACAGTTTGACGTAAGTGTTTAGACCAGTAACTAGGATCAGTAGCCTGCTCTTTAGTAATCCAAGTCCCTGTAACATTTGATAAATAAGGTATTTGTGGAGGATGTAGGCTGATTTTTTTTACCTCTTGGGTAAAATGCTCCAAAATAGGCTTAGCCATATGCGAATGATAAGCATGGTGGACGTTTAGTTTTTTACACTCTATTTCTTTATTAGTAAGAAAATTAAAAAAGTCTTCTATTGCTTGAATATCTCCTGACGCTATGGATAGGTTATCAGAGCTAACAATTGCTAAGGATAGTTCAGAAGGGAGTATATTAAGTAGTTCTGTTTCTGACATTGCTACACTTAACATAGCTCCTTTAGGCAAAGTTTCCATTAACCTACCTCTGGCTAAAACCAAAGCTAATGCGTCTTCTAAGGAAAATACTCCTGAAAGACAAGCCGCTATATATTCTCCTTGGCTGTAACCTATCATTGCCCAAGGCTTTACTCCTAATTCTATCCAAAACCTGGCTAGGGAATACTCTATAGAAAATAAGGCAGGTAATGTAAACAAAATACGGTCTAGTTCGATTGCTGAGGCCAATTTATTCTGTTCATTAGGGTAAATTATACTATGTAAGTCCATATCTAGGTTGGTTTTAAGTATTGCAAAACATTTGTCTAGATATTTTTGGAAAATAGGTTCGTTCTGATAAAGCTCTTTAGCCATTCCAATATATTGTGAACCTTGTCCAGAAAACATAAACACTACAGGCGGTTTACTATCTATGTTATGGCTAGTAAAGACCTGTTGAGGGTTATTAACTTTAAGTGTTTCAATAGCATGACTAGTGCTATTACTAGCTATTATTCGCCGGTGTGAAAAGGCTCGTCGTCCAATTTGTAAAGTATAAGCAATATCTGCTAAGTTGCTTTCAGGGTTTGCAATTAAATATTCTGCTAAGTTTTTACTAGCCATTTCCAAAGCATTTTCTGTTTTAGCTGATAGCACTAGTAATTGCCAAGGTTTTTTAGTTGGGCTATTTATGCTTTCTGGTGCTTCTTCTAGTACTAAATGTGCGTTAGTACCACCGATACCAAAAGAACTAACACCAGCACGTCGAGGTAACATAGAGGTTTCCCAAGGTATAAGTGTTTTGTTTACATAAAAAGGGTTATTGGTGAAATCAATATTAGGGTTGGGGGTTTCAAAATGTAGAGTAGGAGGAATTTGCTTGTTTTGTAACGCCAAGGCAGTTTTTATCAAACCTGCTACGCCTGCGGCAGTGTCTGTATGACCAAAATTACTTTTTATTGAGCCAATAGCACAGGTTTTATCTGTACTACCGCGAAAAGCTTTTGTTAATGCTGCAATTTCTATTGGGTCGCCTAAAATTGTCCCTGTGCCATGAGTCTCTACGTAAGTAATTTCTTTTGGAGTAACATTTGCTACTGCTTGAGCCTCGGCGATTACATTAGCCTGACCATCAACACTTGGGGCGGTATAGCCAATTTTTTCTGAGCCATCATTATTAAGTGCGAACCCTTTGATTACTGCATAAATACTGTCTCCATCTGCTAGGGCTTCTTTTAAGCGTTTTAATACTACAATTCCTGCTCCTTCTCCTGCTGCTGTGCCTGTAGATTGAGCATCAAAAACACGACAATGCCCATCACGAGAATAAATTCCTCCTTCTTCATGAAAATAGCCTTTCTTTTGCCAAATAGTAACACTTACTCCTCCGGCTAGTGCTATATCTGAGTGGTAGTCTAACAAGCTTTGGCAGGCTAAACAGGTTGCTACTAGGGAAGTTGAACAGGCTGTTTGTACAGTCATACTTGGCCCAGTTAGGTTTAATTTATATGAAACCCTTGTAGGGAGAAAATCTTTGTCATTACCTAAAACCGCTTGATGTCTACGAGATGAAGTAAATATATCTGTGTTATTAATTAGATTATTTAATAAGTAAGTATTTAAGCCGATTCCAGCATAAACTCCTATTTGGCCAGGGTATTGTTCACTATCATAACCAGCTATTTCTAGAGCTTGCCAAGCAAGTTCTAAGAAAATTCTTTGTTGTGGGTCAATTAACTCAGCTTCTTTTGGGCTATAGCCAAAAAAGGAGGCATCAAATTTGTCTATGTGTGACAAAAATGCTTTGGCTCTAATATAGTTAGGATTATCAAGTAAAGTTTCTTCAATACCAACGGCTAACAATTCTTCTTTAGAAAAAAACTTAATTGACTCAATACCATTTTTTAGGTTTTGCCATAACTCAGCAATATTGTTTGCTTCAGGAAAGCGGCAAGCCATCCCTATAATTGCAATTGCTGTGTCTAGAGTGTCATTTTCGTTATTCATAAGCCCCCTGCGGTCTTTGGCGTTTTGTAGTTGTACGTTTTCTTGCACGTTCTTTAACTTCTGAAAAATCTTCCTGGTCAACTTGCTTAAGAGTCTGAGTTAGCTGAGTAAAATAATTAGCTAGAGAACTTACTGTAGGATGGCGAAACATTTCCACTAAAGGTATTTCTTTTCCTACAAGCTCTTTTAGTTTGTTTTGCACCTGGACAAGTAAAAGTGAATGTCCTCCTAGGTCAAAAAAATTGTCATTAACCCCTATTTTATCTATTTTTAATAACCTTCCCCAAACATTAGCAATCTGTTGCTCAACCTCTGTGCTAGGGGCGATATAATGGTTTTGTGTTTGCTCACGATCCCTTTTTGGTTCAGGAAGTAGAGCGCGATCTACTTTACCATTAGGGTTAAGAGGTAAAGTGTCTAAGAACATAAACAACCCTGGCACCATATAGTCAGGCAATTTTTCCTGCATAAACTCACGTAAGCTGCTAATAAGGAATTGTGAGCTTCTTGCCACTAAATAAGCAACAATTACGTTATCTTGGCTAGTTTTTAAGCTATTAGTGTTTTCGGTGTTTTCGGTAGTATCTAAAGATTTGGCTACTACAACAACGTCTTTAACTTCAGGATATTCTCTTAATACAGATTCTATTTCTCCTAGCTCTATACGGAAACCGCGTATTTTTATTTGATGGTCTATTCTGCCTAAAAACTCTATTTCGCCGTTTATTAACCATCTTCCTAGGTCACCTGTTTTATAAAGTCTTTCTCCTGATGACATTGCAAAAGGATTAGGCAAAAAGACATTGGCAGTTTTTTCAGGATCTTTTAAGTAACCTCGTCCTACTCCAATTCCTCCTACATAGATTTCTCCTACAACTCCAATAGGTACAGGAGATAAATGCTGGTCTAGTATATAAAGCTGCATATTAATTACTGGACAGCCTATTGGCATATAAGTCATTTCTTTAGGCAATGTAGAAGTAATTAAATAATGAGTAACATCATCAGAACACTCTGTTGGGCCATAAGCATTCATTACTAGAACTTCTGGATAGTCTAACATCCATTGACGACAGAGTTCTGGAGCAAAGGCTTCTCCAGTTACAACCAGCCATCTTAAAAGAGATAGATTTGGTTTTTGAACAGTAATACTATTTAACATCGCGCTAAGTAGTGATGGAACTACTTCTAGGATAGATATTTGCTGGCTAGCCACTAAGTTAAGTAGTCTTAAAGGATCTAGCACTATTTCATCGTCAATAATTTCTACTTTGCCACCTACAATTAATGCTGAGAGAAATTGCCAAACAGAGATGTCAAAACATTGTGAAGCAGTTTGTGCGATATAATCTTTTTCTGTAAGTTTTAAGTCAAAAACTTTAGCATATAAGTGGTTTATCATCCCTTTACTAGCTACCATTGCACCTTTTGGCAGCCCTGTTGAACCAGAAGTGTATATTACATAAGCAAGATTATCCGGTTGGACAGGAGAGGTTATTTCTTTAACATCAATGGTTTGTTCTAATAATTCTTCTATTTCAATAATTTCTGGCCATTCTGTTTTAGGTAATTCTTGTAGACTAGTAATTAAACTAGTTTTCATCTCCCTAGTAACTAGAATGGTTTTTGTTTCACTATGATTAAGGATATAGCTAAGTCTTTTGGCTGGATAATTTGGATCTAGCGGTAAATAGGCTGCACCAGCCTTAAACACAGCTAAAATAGAAATAAGTAGCTCTAAGCCCCGTCGTGCAAACAATCCTACTATGTTGTCTAGGCCAATTCCTTTGTCTATAAGCTGCTGAGCACATTTATTAGCACGAAAGTTTAGCTCTTGATACGTTAGTTGTTCTTTGCCATAAACAGCAGCAATTTTTTCTCTATTCTTAGCTACTTGTTGGGTAAAAAGCTGTGCAAAGTTTTGTTCAAAAGGAACATTTTGCTGACTTTGATTAAAACCTAATAAGATATGCTCTCGTTCTTCTGGCAGAAGTAAGCTAGTATTTTTTAGACTTGTTTGGCTACCTTGAGTTAAATAAATATTTAGCAGTTGAGTAAAATGATTTATTACCCAAGTTTGTTGCTCCTGATCAAAAAGCTCTGTGTTGAAGTCAAAATCTATAACAAAATTCCCTAGTAGCCCAAAATCATGAACCTGTAAGGCTAAATTGTAGGTTTCATAACCAGTTGCTACCCAACCAACATCTACAGCCTTGTTATTAAAATTGAACTTGTATTGTCCCTCACTATGATAATTAAGAAAAACATCGTAATGTTTACGATTAATAGGATTATTTACAGAAATATCATGGCGAAGTATTTCAAAAGTCTCTAATTTTACTTTTTTAATTAGTGAAGCAAAAGTTTCTTCCTTAGAAATACTAACTTGTAATGGCAATACTTCCATAAACGGCCCAATGGTATGCTTAAAAGCTTTACTACGGCGGTTATGAAAAGGTACGCCAATAGAAATTAACGAGTGTCCGCTAATACGGTACAAATAAGTAAAAAGCAGCCCGGTAAAAATATTAAGAATCGAGATATTTTCTTCTGTAGTAATAGCTTTTAACTTATTAGTATTTTCAGTATTAATGTTATATTTAATACGCTTAATTTTTGTAGATATTTTTTCATTTTTTTGCCCATAAAAAACAATTGGTTCAGCAGTTATTGATAGCTTTTTCTGCCAATAATTCAGAGCAGATAAATAACGTTTAGAAGCTTTTTCTTGTTTTTCTTTTAACAAATAATCTTGAAATTGAGGTAGTGAAAAAGTCTCAAAGCTATCAGATACCAATTGTTGGTAAATCTCTGATACACGCTCAAAAATTAATGGCCCTGACCAACCATCTCCAATCAAATGATGCATATTGAGATACCATGCTAGGCTATTATTAGGCAGTTTCACTAGGGCAGAGTAAAAGAGGACTTCGTTGTTATTAAAAATATATTGTGACTTTTCCACCATCCAATCTTGTAGTTGCGACTCTGAAGTAAGGTTTGAAAAATCAAAATAATCAAGTAAGTAATTTAATTCTGACAACACTTTTTGTTGTGCTACTCCTTGAACCTCTTCAATTACTGTTCTAAGCATGTCAGCAGAGTTAACCAAGATTTGAAAGGCTTGTCGTAAATTGTCTATGTCTATTTGACCAGAAATAATGGCAAAGATTGGAATATTATAAAGCGGGACATTAGGATGTAATTTTTGTCCTAACCAAACTAGTAATTGATTAGAACTTAAGTTTGTTTTTTCTTCATTATTAACATAATTTTTTTTGTCTGCGGGCAATATTAAATTAGGTAATAAATTAATATGTTGTTCTGGATTATTTGTTACAAAAGTTAATAGGTTTTCAAAGTCTAACGAGATTTGTTTAACCGTACTTTCATCAAATAAATCAGAGTTATAGTTAAAAATTCCTGTTAACACTCCATTAGCTTCTTTTAATTCTAGGTTTAAGTCTACTTTTGCTGTGTTGTTATGAATGACTAATCTAGTGACTGCCAGTTCTGGTAACACCAAGTTTGACACACCTTCATTGAGAGAAAAACTTGCTTGTACAAATGGGGTGCTTAAATCTCGTCGGGGTTGTATTTCTTCAGCCAATTTTTCTACAGGAACTTCTTGGTGAGCACAAGCATCTAGTACAATTTCACGTACACGCTTGAGCATTTCAAGAAAAGTTGGTTCTCCTGATAGGTCTATTCTTAGGACTAACATATTAATTAGTAGCCCAATTAAGTCTTCAAATTCACTACGGTTACGATTAGCAACAGGAGATCCTATAAGTAAATCTGTTTGTCCTGTGTATTTGTAAAGCAGTGTACTAAAAGCGGTTAGTAATAAGATAAATAAAGTAACTTGTTGCTGGGTGCAAATATTTTTTAGCTTCTCAAAGATTTCTTTTGGGACTTCTATAAATATATTAGCCCCTTTGTAGCTTTGTAATGGTGGCCTTGGGTGATCTAAGGCTAAGTTTAATACAGGTAGGTTTTTACTTAGTTTTTGTTTCCAGTAACTTAATTCTTTTTCTAAAACCTCTCCTTGTAAATATTCTCTTTGCCAAACCGAAAAATCGCCATAATGGATTCTTAAAGGTTTTATTTTAGGGTCTCTTTTATAATAAAAAGCTTGATAAAACTCTTGTAACTCTTGTAGAAATAATGAAATAGACCAATTGTCGCTAATAATGTGATGAATTACTAGGAGTAGTACATGTTTGTTTTCTGAGAAATAAAGTAGTTTTACTTTTAGCAATGGCCACTCTGAGAGTTCAAAAGGTTCTTTAGCATCTTTTAAGGCAATTGCTGCTATTTCATCTTGTTGTTGATTTAACGGGGTTTGTCCTAAATCCACTTTTGTTAAAGACAGGTTTCGCGCTTCTTTAATAATTTGTTTAGGTTGGCCAGAAATTGTTTCAAAACTAGTTCTTAGGCTTTCGTGTCTCTTAATAATTTCATTAATACTTTGTTCTAGGTATTCTACATTTAAGTTTCCTTCTAAAAGAAAGCCTGTAGAAATATTATAAGCAGAATTCATTGGCTCTAATTTATCCAAAAACCAAAGACGTTGTTGGGCAAAGGACAAAGGAAATATTTTGTCCTTTAAGGGTTTTTGTAATAATTTTGCTAGAAGTTCTCTTTTCTCTGTTAATGATAAATGTGAAAAATCTGTCATAGTTGTACGTATTCTAAATAGCTTTTTTATTATGCTAACATTAAATCCATTAAAATAAACTAGTTAATAAACTAGTTTATTAACTAGCAGGTAATGTAGTTGCTGTTTAATTGGCAAGAAAAACAATCTTATTTTAAGAATAAATAAAACTCAATGTCCAAGAGTAGATAATGCTGGTTAAATTAGCGGATAGCTGGCCTTAGCTTGACATTATTGACAGGATTTATTTGATCGAAGATTATAAGTGTTTTACTTGAAATAAGTTAAACTTTAATAGGGTAATTACTATGGGACAGGAACAGTTACTTAATCAAAATAAAAGGTATTTGTCATTGCAAGTTAATAATACTGCTACTAATTATCCAAAGAATAAAACTATTGTAGAGTTGTTTGAAGAAGTGGTAAGAGTAACTCCAGAAGCTATAGCAATTGAATTTGAGTCTCAACAATTGACCTATAAAGAGCTAAATGAGAAAGCCAATCAGCTAGCAGGTTATTTAAGGAAACGAGGAATAAAAGAAGAAACCTTAGTAGGGGTTTGCTTAGAACGTTCTCTAGAAATGATAATTGCTGTATTGGCTATTATAAAAGCAGGAGCAGGATACTTACCTCTAGAAACTGCTTATCCTGAAAAAAGACTAGAATACTTAATTAAAGACGCCAGCGCAGAAGTTATTTTAACGCAAAAAAGATTAAGAGATAAAATAGAACTCATAAGTAGTGATACTGTTAATGTTGTTTGTTTAGACGAAGATTGGGAAGAAATAGAAAAAGAGTCTACCAGTAACTTTAGTGTTTTAGTAAGACCAGAAAATATAGCCTACGTAATGTATACATCAGGCTCAACTGGAGAACCAAAAGGAGTAGTAGTTTCACATAGATCAGTAGTGAGGCTAGTAAAAAATACTAATTATATAGAAATTAACTCAACAGATATCTTTTTACAATTTGCTCCAATATCATTTGATGCATCAACTTTAGAGATATGGGGTAGTTTACTAAATGGAGCTAAACTAGCCATATTTCCAGCTTATAAACCATCCTTAGAGGAATTAGGAGCAAAAGTAAAAGAGTATCAAATAACAATAATGTGGTTAACTGCGGCGTTATTTCAGCAAATGGTAGAAGAAAACCTAGAGTGTTTTAGAGGGGTAAAACAATTATTAGCTGGTGGAGACATACTACCAGTAAAAGAAGTAAAAAATTTACTTATAGAAATACCAAAAATAAAACTAATAAATGGGTATGGCCCAACAGAAAACACCACTTTTACTTGTTGTTATGTTATGACAGATGTAAGCCAAGTAGGTAGAACAGTTTCTATTGGATGTCCTGTTTCTAATACAGAGATTTATATAGTAGATGAAGACTTTAATATTGTACCAATAGGAGTTATGGGAGAACTCTATACATCAGGAGATGGGTTAGCAAGAGGATATTTAGCTAAAGCAGATTTAACAGCAGAAAGGTTTATTCCTAACCCTTTTAGTAAAAACCCAGGAGCAAGGCTTTATAAAACAGGGGACTTAGCTAAATATCTACCAGATGGAAATATTGATTTTATTGGACGTAAAGACAACCAAGTAAAAATAAGGGGTTTTCGCATAGAGTTAGGGGAAATAGAAACTGTTTTGGACACACATCCTGTTGTTAAACAAAGTGTAGTTGTAGTAGGCCAAACACGTTTAGGGGATAAACAATTAATTGCATATCTGAGAATTAAAGAAAGTGTAGTTTTTATTGTAAATGAGATAAAAGAGTTTTTGGCTAAACAATTACCTGAATATATGATACCCAACCGATTTATTAGGGTAGAAAAATTCCCTCTAACAGCAAATGAGAAAGTAGATAGAAAAGCACTTTTAACTCTGAGCCAAGAATTAAGTGAAGTTGGGGTTTATCAAACACTTATAGAAAAAGAAAGAATATCAATCTATCCTGAAGATAATTTACTGCATCAGCTTTTTGAGGAGCAAGCCTTACTAACACCTACAAATAAAGCTGTAATTTTTGAGGATAAAGAACTTTCCTATCAAGAGCTAAATAATAAAGCTAATCAACTTGCACGCTATTTACAAAAAATGGGTGTTAAGGGAGAAACCCTAGTTGGGGTTTGTCTAGAACGCTCTTTAGAAATGGTGGTAACTCTATTAGCTATACTTAAAGCAGGAGGTGCTTATATCCCGCTAGATCCTAACTATCCTAAAGAACGTCTAGCTTTTTTAGTCGCAGATTCTAAGCTCTCAGTATTGGTTACATCAAGTAATTTAACAGGTTTATTTACCAACAATATAGATAAAGTATTGTTAGATAAAGATTTGGAATATATTGAACAAGAAAGCAAAAATTCTTTAACTAATAAAGTACTGGCTCATAATTTAGCTTATGTAATTTATACTTCTGGCTCTACTGGTAATCCTAAAGGGGTTTTAGTCCAACATAACAATTTGTCTAATTTAATCCAAACGTTGAGAAAAGCTTTTTTTATAGAATCGCACGATAGAGTTTTGCAATTTGCTTCTTTTAGTTTTGATGCGGCTTGTTCAGAGATTTTTACTTCTTTAATAGCAGGAGCGACACTGTGTTTAGCTAAAAAAGAATCACTTTTACCGCCTATTTTTTTACTGGAAACTTTAGAAAAATATCAAATTACAAACGTAATTCTTCCTCCTGCTGTCTTAAGAGTTCTTCCTGAAAAAGAACTGCCTATGCTTAAAGTAATTATTAGTGCTGGTGAGGCTTGCACATTAGATATAGTAACCCAATGGGCTAAAAATAGATGTTTTCTTAATGGATATGGGCCAACAGAAACAACTATTTGTGCCACTGTTGCTCGGTGTGTTGAAAATACTAGTCCTACAATTGGTTATCCTATAGACAAAGTTGAAGTATATATTTTGGATAACAACCTGCAAAAAGTAGAAACAGTAGAGATAGGAGAAATTTATATTTCAGGAAAAGGGGTTTCAAGAGGTTATCTTAATAAACCTTCTTTGACAGCAGAATATTTTATTCCTAACCCTTTTAGCTTAGAAATAGGTGCGAGACTCTACAAAACAGGAGACTTAGCACGCTATAAACCAAATGGAGAAATAGAGTTCCTTGGTCGTATTGATACTCAAGTAAAGCTTAGAGGCTTTCGCATAGAACTTGGAGAAATAGAAGCAACTCTATCTAAACATCCAACAGTAGGGAATGTCATAGTTATTTCTAAAGAGGACTCATCTATAGGTAAGTTTTTAGTAGCTTATTGGGTTTCTAAAGAAAATCTTGCTGTTTCTAGTGAAGACCTAAAAGCCTTTCTTAGACAATATTTACCTGAATATATGGTGCCATCAGCCTTTTTATTACTTGATAGTTTACCGCTAACGCCTAATGGTAAAGTAGATAGACAAGCTGTTACGCTTATGCCTTTTTACCAGCAAATACAAAGAAATTTAACTCTTCCTAGTGGCGAGGTAGAAGAGAAATTAGAAAAAATTTGGTCTGAAGTCTTCAAATTAGAGTCAATAGGAACTAATCAAGATTTTTTTGAATTAGGGGGACATTCCTTACTAATTACACAGGTTTTAGTAAGAATAAAAGAAGGTTTTAATATAGACTTACCTTTTCGTAGCTTTTTTAATAATCCTACTATTTCTAGTTTGGCTAAAATAATAGTACCAAACTCTAAAGATTTAAGTAGAGAAAACTTTTTACCATTATTTCTACAATCAGCATCTAGAGCTATACCACTTTCATTTTCTCAAGCCAGAGTAAGGTTTATATATCAACTGGATCCAACCAATATAGCTTATAATGCTCAAGCTACTTTACATTTTTATGGTTCGCTTAATATAGAGGTTTTAGAAAAATGTTTTAATGAAATAATCTTACGCCACCAAATACTTAGAACTGCTTTCCCAATAGTTAATCAACAAGCCATTCAACTTATTCATCCTTTTGAAAAAGTAACTATACCAGTAATAGATTTACAGTTTGTATCCAAGCAAGAGTGTGATATTGAAGTTCAAAAGATTGTTAACAAAGAAATTAGACATAATTTTGATATAACAAAACTCTATTTAATTCGATGGACTTTATTAAAATTAAGCCATAAAGAACATATTTTAATCCATGTTGAACACCATATGCTCCATGATGGATGGTCTTTTAATGTTTTACTAAATGAACTATTAGTACTTTATAAAGCCTTTAATTGTGGGAAAGCTTCTCCACTTCCTCAGTTACCAATACAATTTTCAGATTTTGCATGTTATCAACAAGAATGGTTAAAGAGTAAACAAGCACAAAAGCAGCTAGATTACTGGAAAGGTCGTTTAGAAAATTGCCCATTAATGTTGCAATTAAATTATGATCATCCTCGTCCACCAATACAAACTTTTAGGGGAGGAGCTTTAAGAGTAGAAATCCCACTGGGGCTTGCTAAAGAACTTAGGGACTTAAGCCATAAATATAATTCAACCTTATTTATGACCATGTTAACAGCTTTATCAATTTTGCTTTATCGCTATAGTGGTCAACAAGATATATGTATAGGCTCTGGGATTGCTAACCGCCGATGGGATAAAACAGAATGCTTAATAGGAATGATTATTAACACAATTGTTCTTCGCATTAATCTATCAGGTAACCCTTCTGTTCTAGAATTATTAAATCAAGTACGTGATTTAACTCTTGAAGCTTATGATAATCAAGATTTACCTTTTGATAAAATAGTTGAGCGTCTAAACCCTGAACGAAGCTTAAGTTATTCTCCTATTTATCAAGTACTTTTTAGTTTTCATGACGCGCCATTACCAAACCTTCAATTTGAAGACTTAGAAATAAAACCACAAGTAGCTCTTAATAACGGTTCTTCAAAGTTTGATTTAAATATCGTCGCAATTCCTCACTTTGAGCAGTCTGTTGGTCTCAATTGTGAGACAGAAAACCCTGGTATCACTTTAATTTGGGAATATAATTCTGATTTGTTTAATAAAAGTACTGTAGAGAAAATGGTGGAGCACTACTTATCTTTACTAAAAGCTATAGTTGTTAAGAGTAAAGAACCTATTTCTAACCTACAGTTATTAAGCAAGTTAGAGCAAGAGCAGGTTTTAGTAAAATGGAATCAAACAACGGTTCAATATCCTAGAAACTTAACAGTGTATAATCTATTTGAGCTACAACTAGAAAAAATACCTAACTCTATAGCTGTAGTTTGTAGAGAAAAGACACTTACTTATCAACAGTTAAATGAAAAGGTTAATGAATTAGCTAAAAGGCTGATAAAACTAGGAGCAAAGGCAGAAACCTTGATAGGCATATGCCTAGAGCGATCATTGAATTTAATTATCGCGCTCTTAGCAGTACTTAAATCAGGTGCAGGTTATGTTCCACTAGATCCAAACTACCCAAATGAACGTTTGGCTTTTATGGTTGAAGACTCTAAGTTATCAATACTAATAGTAGAAAATAGCTTAATAGAACAATTTTCTAACAATAATGTAGAAAAGCTATTACTTAATGCAGCGTTAGATGGAGAATTAGGTAAAGTAGGAGAAATTGAACCACAAAATAATGTCAACTTATTTACTAAAACTTTGGGTGATAACTTAGCTTATGTCATTTATACATCAGGCTCAACAGGCAAACCTAAAGGAGTACAAATAACTCATAATTCCTTAACAAATTTTCTTTATTCGATGAAACAAAAAACAGCAATTAGCAATAAAGATATTTTGTTATTTGTTACCTCTTTATCTTTTGATATTGCAGCTTTAGAGATTTACTTACCGTTAATAGTAGGGGCTAAGCTGGTTATAGCTTCTAGTCAAACAACAGTGGACGGAAAAGCTTTATTAACAGAACTAAAGGAAAATAATATTTCAATAATGCAAGCTACTCCTTCTATGTGGCATTTACTAATAGCTGCTGGATGGAAAGGAGAAAATAATCCAAAAGTCTTGTGTGGTGGCGAAGCAATGCCGCTAGCTTTAGCGCAACAATTATGTAGTTTTAGTGATAATGTTTGGAATCTATATGGGCCAACAGAAACTACTATTTGGTCAACTATTGAAAAAGTAAGTTTAAGCGAAAATAAAATAACTATTGGAACACCTATTGATAATACTCAAGTTTACATTTTGGATAGTTTACTAAAGCCTGTTCCTATTGGTGTTTTAGGCTATTTGCATATTGCTGGAGATGGCCTAAGTCGAGGTTATTTTAATCGCCCAGATCTAACAGCAGAAAGGTTTGTTCCTAACCCTTTTAGCCAGCAATTAGGAGCATGTTTGTATAATACAGGGGATGTTGCCCGTTATTTACCAAATGGAAAAATAGAATTTTTAGGGAGATTAGATAGCCAAGTAAAAATAAGAGGTCACCGCATAGAACTAGGTGAGATAGAGACAGTAGTTTTAGAAGATCCTGCAATAAAAGAAGCTGTAATTATTGCTGAAGAAGACATTAGGGGAAATAAAAATTTAGTTGCTTATTTAGTAGCAAAAACAGATGTGACATCACAAGAAATCCAAGAAAAACTAAAAGCCAAATTGCCTAATTATATGATTCCTACAAGGTATGTTTTTTTGTTGGCTCTACCTTTATTACCAAATGGGAAAATAGACCGAAACTCTTTATCTACAACAGATACTCAAGACATATCAGAAAGTTTTGTTGCTCCTCGAAATTATGTTGAGGAAGTAATTGCTAGAATTTGGACTGATATACTTAAACAAGAAAAAATAGGGATCTATGATAGTTTTTTTGCTTTAGGGGGACATTCTCTTTTAGCATTGCAAATTATTTTCCAGATACAAAAAAGCTTTAATGTGGAAGCCTCTGTACGTGATATTTTTGAATCAGTTAACGTTGCTAGCCTAGCAGAAAAAGTAACACTTTCTTCTAGCTTTAACGAGACTACTCCTATAATTCCAGTGGCTAGAAACCAAGACCTACCATTATCATTCTCACAACAAAGGTTGTGGATATTAGCCCAACTTGAGTCTGATAGTGCTTATAATATGTCAATAGCTTTGGAATTATTAGGAAGCCTTGATCTTATAGCTTTAGAAAAAAGTATAAATAAAATAGTTAGTAGACATGAAATTTTGCGCACAAGTTTTAATCTTGATCTTGTCCAAGAGCAAACAGTACAAGTAATTTCAGATAGTTTAATTTTGCCTCTAGAAATAATCGATTTAACCTCTTTATCAAAGCCAGAAAGAGAGCAGAAAGCCTTATCTATACTTAGTCAAAAGTCTAGCGAGCCATTTAAATTAACTAAATTACCACTCTTAAAGTCTCTATTAATAAGACTTTCAGAGGAGTTACATATTTTCTTTTTTAACATGCATCATATAATTTCAGACGAGCAATCAGTAATTATATTTTTAAAAGAATTAAGTAATTATTACCAAGAATTTAGTTTAGGAAAAGAAGATAGTAATGAAGCTTTACCCATACAATATGCTGATTATTCTATTTGGCAGCGTAATAAATTATCAAAAGAAGTGTTAGAAAAACAATTCGTTTACTGGAAAGAAACCCTAGCAGATCTTAACCCACTACTTACATTTCCTAGTGATTTACCTAGACCAGCATTTCAGACTTATAATGGTGCTCGTTATAAACTTAGTTTGGATAAAGAGTTAAGCCACCAAATTATATCTTTTAGTAAAAAGCAAAACGCTACATTATTTATGACAATGTTAGCTAGTTTCAAATTGCTTTTTTATAGATACACAGGACAAACAGATATTGTTTTGGGTAGCCCTATAACAGGGAGAAACCATTCAGATTTAGAAAAATTAATGGGATTTTTTGTTAATACATTGGTTTTAAGGACTAAGCTTTCTGCTGAAGAAAGTTTTATTGCCCTCTTAGAGAAAGTTAAACAAACTTGCTTAGGAGCTTATGCACATCAAGAAATGCCTTTTGAAAAGCTAGTAGAATTTCTTCAACCAGAGCGTAATGCTAGTTATACACCTATATTTCAAGTTATGTTTATGCTACAGGAAAATTCATTAGATAATTTGAATTTACCAGGAATAACTGTTAATCGATTTGATATTGAATATAAAACCGCCAAGTTTGATATGATTGTTTTTATTAATCCGTTAGAACAGGGTTTACAGGTTGATATTGAATATAACACTGACTTGTTTAAAGGAGAAACTATAGAAAGAATTGCTAAAAACTATCAAGAGTTGTTTTGCTCTATTTTAGCCAACCCAACAGAATCTATTAATTTGCTACCAACACATATAACCCCTAGTGCTTTTGTCTTCTTAGAAGAACCTCCAAAAAACTCTAATGGAAAAATAGACCAACAATCTTTAACTGTTGACTCTAAAGATGGTTTAGAAGGTTTTATTAAACCGCAAAGCGATATAGAGAGAACTATAAGTAAAATATGGGTAGATATATTGGATGTTGCTAAAGTAGGACTAAATGACAATTTTTTTTATTTAGGAGGGCATTCTTTAATTGCTACTAAAATTATTAGCCGCTTAAGAAAAGAAAATGGCATAGAATTAAGCTTAAGAGATATTTTTGAAAACCCTACTGTAGCTGAGCTAGCTTCGATTATTGAAGAAAAAAGTAAAAATAAGGTAGGAGAAATAAAGAAAACAATAAGTGATAGAATACCAAATGTTGATTCAAATAAAGAAATATTAAATAAACTAAATGAACTCTCAGATAAGGATGTTGATAAATGGTTAAAGAGTTTCTCAGGTTCCGAGTAAGGGTGAACTGTTCGCCCCTACTATGTTTTTCCTAGTGGGTTAATATGGTTTTAAAGACTCTCCTTAGCTAAAATTTACAGTTTTAAGCATTCTAATAAATTCTAAAACTTAAAGGTATTTATGTTAGAGAAAAAACTAGCTCATTGTGATAAGCAAGACTTGCCATTGCAAATTAATAATACTGCTACTAATTATCCAAAGGATAAGACTATTGTAGAACTATTTGAAGAAGTAGTAAGAACAACTCCAGAAGTTATAGCAATTGAATTTGAATCTCGACAATTGACCTATAAAGAGCTAAACGAGAAAGCAAATCAATTAGCAAGTTATTTAAGAAAACAAGGAATAAAAGAAGAAACCTTAGTAGGAGTTTGCTTAGAGCGTTCCTTAGAAATGATAATTGCTGTATTAGCTATTATAAAAGCAGGTGCAGGATACTTACCTTTAGAAACTGCTTACCCTGAAAAAAGACTAGAATACTTAATTAAAGACGCTAAGGCAGAGGTTATTTTAACGCAAAAAAGGTTAAGAGATAAAATAGAAGCTATAAGCAATAATACTATTTGTTTAGACCAAGATTGGGAAGAAATAGAAAAAGAGTCTACCAGTAATTTTAGCGTTTTAGTAAGACCAGAAAATATGGCGTATGTTATATATACGTCAGGTTCAACGGGTAATCCTAAAGGAGTGATTGTTTGTCACCAATCAATAGTTCGGTTAATCAAAGAAACTAACTATATAAAAATCCAATCACAGGACGTATTTTTACAATTTACACCTATTTCTTTTGATGTCTCTACTTTTGAGATATGGGGTAGCCTACTCAATGGTGCAAAACTCGTAGTGTTTCCTGCTTACAAACCTTCGTTAAATGATCTAGGAAGAAAAATAAAAGAATACAAAATAACAGTTCTTTGGCTAATATCAGCCATATTTCACCAAATGGTAGAAGAACAAATAGATTGTTTTAGAGGGTTAAAATATCTATTCTCAGGAGGCGATGTACTAGGAGTAAAACAGGTAAAGAAGTTACTAGAGCAAGTACCAGGAATAACACTAATTAACGGCTATGGGCCAACAGAGAACACTACTTTTACTTCCTGCTATGTTATGACAGATGTAAGCCAAGTAGGTAGAACAGTTTCTATTGGATGTCCTGTTTCTAATACAGAGATTTATATAGTAGATGAAGACTTTAATATTGTACCAATAGGAGTTATGGGAGAACTCTATACATCAGGAGACGGGTTAGCAAGAGGATATTTAGCCAAAGCAGACTTAACAGCAGAAAGGTTTCTTCCTAATCCTTTTAGCTCTAAACCAGGTGCAAGGCTTTATAAAGTTGGAGATTTGGCTAGTTATCTACCAGATGGGAATATTGAATTTTTTGGACGTAAAGACAATCAAGTAAAAGTTAGAGGCTATCGTATAGAATTGGGTGAAATAGAAACTGTTTTGGACACACACCCTGTAGTTAAACAAAGTGTTGTATTAGTAGGCGAGACACCTTTAGGAGACAAACAATTAATTGCATATCTAGGGGTTAAAGAAAATGTAGGTTTTATTGTAAACGAGATAAAAGAGTTTTTGGGCAAACAATTACCAGAGCATATGGTGCCTAGCCGATTTATTAAAATAGATGAGTTTCCTCTAACGGCAAATGAAAAAGTAGATAGAAAAGCACTTTTAGCTCTAAGCCAAGAATTAAGTGAAGCTAGAGATTATGACCCACCTGCTACAGAAGAAGAAAAAATATTAGCCAATATTTGGGAAACAGTTTTAGCTGTAAGAAATGTAAGCAGGTCTGATAATTTTTTTGAACTAGGGGGACATTCTTTACTAGCAACTAGGGTAGTTAGTCGAATTCGTGAACACTTTCAAGTAGAACTATCTTTAAGTACTTTTTTTAGCTCAGAAACCTTAGCTCAGCTTGCCAAAAAACTCGACCTATCAAAATCAAAATCTTTGTCAGTTGTAGAAAAAATTACTCCTATCCCTCGCCATCAGCCCTTACCTCTATCGTTTTCCCAAAAAAGAGTTTGGTTTATTCAACAACTAGCATCAAACCCTTTAGCCTATACTTTTCATTCTAAGTTAGAGTTAAAAGGTAACTTAAACATTAACATTCTAGAAAAGTGTTTTAATGAGATTATAAATAGACATGAAATATTTCGTACTACATTTAGTATAGTTGGTGAAGAACCAGTACAAATTATTCATCCACATCACTTTAATAGTGTTCCTGTTATTAATTTAAGCGAAATACCAGAAGCAGAAAAAACACTTAAGTTAGAAAAATTAATTAATGATCAAATTTCTAAAGAGTTTGATATATCAGAGTTATATTTGATTCGTTGGCTGATAATACGTTTAAGCCATAGAGAGCATGTTTTAATTCATAGTGAACATCATATAGTTCATGATGGTTGGTCTTTTAATGTATTTCTTAAAGAGCTAGTAACTCTTTATCAAGCTTACTACTTAGGCCAGAATCCAAAATTAGAAGAGCTTAAAATACAGTTTGTTGATTTTGCTGCTTGGCAACATCAATGGTTAGAAACTCAAGCTGCCAAGGCTCAATCTGCTTACTGGAAAAACAATTTAACAGGTTGCCCTCCATTACTAACACTTCCTTATGATCGTGTGCGCCCTAGTCTGCAAACTTTTCAAGGTAGTAGCTTTAGACAGCACTTATCAGAAGAGCTTTGTCAATCGCTACGTAATTTAAGCAGGGAGAAAGAAACTACATTATTTATGGTGATGTCTGCCGCTTTTACAATCCTGCTTTATCGTTATAGTGGTCAAAAAGATATAGCTTTAGGCTCAACAATTGCTAATCGACGCTTACAAGAAGTAGAAAATATTATAGGCATGTTTGTTAATAATATAGTCCTAAGAAGTATCTTGTCAGAAGAAGAAAGGTTTGACGATTTATTAGAAAAAATAAAACACACAACACTAGCAGCTTATGAAAACCAAGACATTCCTTTTGATAGGGTTGTTGATGCAGTAAATCCAGCACGTAGTTTAAGCTATTCTCCAATATGCCAAGTGTTTTTTAGTTTCCATGACGCGCAAATTCCAAAACTAGAGTTCCCTGAAGTAGACATAAACCTAACAGAAGCATTAAGTAATGGCTCTTCTAAGTTTGATCTTACCGCTATTGTTATCCCTCATTTTGAACAATCTATTGGAGCAAATTCTTCTTCTAATGTAAAACAGATTTCTTTAGTGTGGGAATATAATTCTGACCTTTTTGATCAAAACACTATTTTAAGAATGTCAAAACACTATCAAACTTTGTTAGAGAAAATATTAGTTGATAGAAAAACTCCTATTTCTCAAATCTCATTTTTAGATAAAAGTGAATATAATCAAATAGTGGGGTTTAATAGTTGGCAAAAGGGTTATTGTGTAGAAAAATTTTTACCTGAACTTTTGCAAGAACAAGCCTTACAAACACCTAATAATATAGCTGTGATCTTAGAAGGAAAGTCGCTTACTTATCAACAACTTAACGAGCGTGCTAATCAACTTGCAAACTATCTTAAAGTGAAAATCGAACGACAAGCTATAGTAGGCATTTATATGCAAAGCTGTTTGGAAATAGTTGTTGCTATGATAGCAAGTCTAAAGTCAGGTATTGCTTATGTCCCACTAAGTCTTTATTATCCAATAGATAGATTAAATTTTATTATTAATGACTTAAACTTACAGCTTTTGATAACTCATTCTGAGCTAAAAGAGCAAGTCTCTGAGCTAAAAGTAGCTAAGCTCTATCTTGATAAAGAAAACTCAATATTTAATACATCAGCAAAACACAACCCCAAAATTAATATTAGTGGTCAGGAAATAGCCTATATCATTCACACGTCAGGGTCTACAGGTTTGCCTAAAGGAGTAATGATTACCCAAGAAGCTATAACTAATCATATGGTTTGGATGAAAGATAGATTTTCTATAACATCAGAAGATACAACATTACAAAGAACATCCATTAGTTTTGATGCTTCTGTATGGGAGTTTTATCTTCCGCTAATTGTTGGAGCAAGGCTAGTTTTAACCAAACCTGACCTTAATGCTGATATAAAATATTTACTAGAAACTATTAGCAGCTATAACATCACTACAGTTCAGTTTGTCCCATCACTTTTAAGCCTAATTGTTGAAGAAAAAGAGTTTACTGATAGCAAGCTAAAACGAGTTTTTTGTGGTGGTGAAGCATTGAGCTTACAATTAAGAGAACTTTTCTTTAAGTCTTCTAAAGCAGAGCTTTATAATCTTTATGGCCCAACAGAAACAACTATAGATGCTACTTACTATCAATGTGTTAATGATGCTAAAAAACAGCCAGTACTAATTGGTAAGCCTATTGATGGTTTACAGACTTATATTTTAGATAAACACTTAAATATTGTGCCTATTGGAGTAGTAGGAGAGTTGTTTATTGGAGGTGTTGCATTAGCACGAGGGTATTACAACCGTCCAGACTTTACAGCAGAAAGGTTTATCCCTAATCCTTTTGGTGACAAACTAGGTGAAAGGCTGTATTCAACAGGAGACTTAGCTCGCTACTTAACTGATGGAAATATTGAGTTTCTAGGACGAATTGACAGTCAAGTAAAAATAAGAGGATTTAGGATAGAGTTGGGAGAAATTGAATCAGCACTTTTAGAAATCCCAACTATAAAAGACGCTGTAGTCCTTGCTAAAGAAAATAGTAAAGGGGATAAAGGTTTAGTTGCTTACTTGGTTACAAAGTCAATAGAGATGACATTACAAGAAGTTCAACAGATACTAAGAGTTAAGTTACCAAGTTATATGATCCCTACAGGCTATGTTTTTTTACCCTTTTTTCCATTAATGCCAAACGGGAAAATAGACCGAAATGCACTATCAACCCCTGATATAGAAGTATCAGAAGGTTTTGTTGCTCCTCGAAATACCATAGAAGAAAAGGTTGTTAAAATTTGGTCTGAAATACTAAAACGAGAAAAAATAGGAGTTTATGACAATTTTTTTGCTTTAGGAGGTCACTCGCTTTTAGCTTTACAAATTATTTTTAGAATACAAAAAAACTTTAATATAAAAATGACTATTCGAGATATTTTTGATTCGGCTACTGTGGCTAGCCTAGCAGAAAAAGTAATGCTTTATTCTGGGTCTGCTAACGAATTTAGCTCTATAGTGGTGGATAGAACCAAATCGCTACCTTTATCATTTGCCCAACAAAGGTTATGGTTTTTGGCTGAGTTTGAACCTGATAGTCCTGTTTATAACACCTCTACAACAAGATTAATAACAGGTACTATAAATATAACAGCCCTAGAAAAAAGTGTTAATGAAATTATAAAGAGACACAAAAGCCTACGTACTAGGTTTAGCACTCTTTTAGAACAACCAGTGCAAATAATAGAAGATGATTTTTATATTGCTCTAGAAACAATAGACTTAACCCATTTATCAGAAGTAGAAAGTAAACAAAAAAGTGTAGAATTAATCACACAGGTTGCCAGTAAAGCTTTTGACCTGTCTAAATTGCCTTTAATAAGAGTGATGTTATTTTTATTGTCAAAAGAGTCTGCTATTTTATTACTTAGCACACATCATATAGTTTCAGACGCTTGGTCAATAAATATTTTTTTACAAGAATTATGCTCCTTTTATCAAGGTTTTATTTCAGGTCAACCCCCTAGCTTTGACCCATTACCAATACAATATGTAGACTATGCTTTATGGCAACGTGATAGGTTATCAGGAGAGGTTTTAGAAAAAGAATTTAAGTATTGGGAGAAAAAGCTTTCAGGTATTAAACCTCTGCATAGTTTACCAATAGATAAACCTAGACCTACAAACCAAACACATCATGGCAGACGACAGCAAACTATTGTTTCAAAAGAGTTAAGTCAAAAGGTAGTTTCTTTAAGTAAAAAAGCAAGCACAACTTTGTTTATGACAATGTTAGCTAGCTTTAAGCTTTTGCTATATCGTTATAGCGGAGAGCTAGACATAATAGTAGGCAGCCCAATAGCAGGAAGGAACCATCCTGAAACAGAAGGTTTAATAGGTTTTTTTCTTAATACGCTGATATTAAGAACTAGTTTTTCGGCTAATGATTCATTTCTAGAGTTGTTAGAAAAAGTAAGAGAAACTTGTTTAGAAGCTTATACACATCAAGAAATTCCTTTTGAAAAACTAGTTGAGTTACTCCAGCCTGAGAGAAGCTTAAGCTATTCTCCTATATTTCAAATTATGTTTTTACTCCAAGAAGATAACTTATCAACATTTAATCTCAATGATTTAGAACTATCTTACTTTGATATTGAGACAAATATTGAAAAGTTTGATTTAACATGTTCTATGACTCAAACATCCAATGGACTAGAAGTATCATTAACATACAATACTAGTTTATTTGAAGATGACACCATAACAAGGATGCTTGAAAATTATCAAGTTTTACTTGAGTCACTAATAAATAACCCTAGTCACAAGGTTTCTACCTTACCAATATTAAATGATAAAGAGCAAAGTATTCTATTAGAAGGGTTTAACCAAACAGATGTTAACTATCCAAAAGATGTGTTTGTTTATCAACTATTTGAAAAACAAGTAGCACTTACTCCTGAATCTATAGCTGTAAGTTTTGAAAACAAAGTACTTACCTATCAAGAGTTAAATGAGAAAGCTAATCAACTTGCAAACTATCTTAAAGCGCAAATAGAAAGACAATCTGTAGTAGGCATTTATATGCAAAACTGTTTGGAAATAGTTGTTGCTATGATAGCAAGTCTAAAAGTTGGTGTTGCTTATGTACCGTTAAGTCTTTATTACCCAATAGATAGACTAAACTTTATTATTAATGACTTAAACCTACAGCTTTTGATAACTCATTCTGAGCTAAAAGAGCAAACCTCTGAGCTAAAAGTAGCTAAGCTCTATCTTGATAAAGAAGACTCAATATTTAACACATCAGCAAAACACAACCCTAAACTTAATATTAGTGGTCAGGAAATAGCCTATATAATTCATACATCAGGGTCTACAGGTTTGCCTAAAGGGGTGATGATTACCCAAGAAGCTATAGCTAATCATATGATTTGGATGAAAGACAGATTTTCTATAACATCAGAAGATACAACATTACAAAGAACCCCTATTAGTTTTGATGCTTCTGTGTGTGAGTTTTATCTTCCACTAATTGTTGGAGCAAAGCTAGTAATAACCAAACCTGACTTTAATTCGGATATAAAATACTTATTAGAAACTATTAGCAGTAATAACATTACTACAGTTCAGTTTGTTCCATCGCTTTTAAGCCTAATTGTTGAAGAAAAAGAGTTTGCAAATAACAAGCTAAAACGAATTTTTTGTGGTGGTGAAGCCTTAAGTCCACAATTAAAAGAGCTTTTCTTTAAGTCTTCTAAAGCAGAGCTTTATAATCTTTATGGCCCAACAGAAACAACTATAGATGCTACTTACTATCAATGTATTAGTGAAGCCAAAAAACAAAGAGTACCAATTGGTAAGCCTATTGCTAATACAAAAGCTTATATTCTTGATAAAAACTACAAAATTGTTCCTATAGGAGTAATAGGAGAGCTATATATTGGAGGCATTTCATTAGCGCGAGGATATTACAATCGTCCAGACTTTACAGCAGAAAGGTTTATCCCTAATCCATTTAGTAACAAGCTGGGTGAAAGGCTTTATTCAACAGGGGATCAAGCTCGTTACTTAGCAGATGGAAATATAGAGTTTCTAGGACGAATTGACAATCAAGTAAAGGTTAGAGGGTTTCGTATCGAACTAGGAGAAATTGAAACAGTCTTAAATAGCTATAACGCTATTAAACAAGCTGCTGTAGTTGTTAAAG
>JAHFUF010000149.1 GCA_023265235.1 Blastocatellia bacterium | reverse complement strand
CCCTGTTGAATCATCTATAACTTGAGCATAAATATGATTCAAGCTACGAAAAACACAAAGACGCGGTCTTTGAGAACTACCCGTTACTTTTTTACGAATGCGCTTATGAACTGCTTTTCTAATAATTGCTCGCGACTTTGGCGTAATCATCTCCGGCTTACTCCTAAAATTATCTTGGTTACTTACCTGTTTTACCAGGTTTGAGTTTTAGTATTTTTTCTGTGTAACGAACGCCTTTGCCTTTATATGCATCTGGCTTACGCAAGCTATGCATATTAGCAGCAACTTGTCCTAAAAGCTGTCTATCTATTCCTGATAAAGTAAGAGTGGTTTGATATTGAGGAATAGTTTTGCCAGCTACTTTATCTACTTTAAAATCAATACCCTCAGGAACAGGAAATTCTATCATATGTGAATATCCTAGATCGAATATAAGGGCTCTTTTTGAAGAAGTTTTTTTAGAAGAAAAAGGTCGTATAGGCTTTTTAGCATCTTTAAGTTTAGTTTTATCTTCTTCAACACGATATCCAACACCAACAATATCCAATTGTCTAGTAAAACCTTTTGTAACACCTGTTATAGAGTTTGCCACTAAAGCGCGCGTCAGTCCGTGTTTAGCAATATATTCGTCACTTGCTCGTTCAACACTAAGACAACTATCCTCTAATTTTAGGCTAACCCCTTCAGGTATATTAGTTTTTAGAGTACCTTTTGGCCCATTTACCTCGACCTCTTTAATCGAAATCTGAATTTTCACACCAGTTGGCACTTCTATTGCTTTTTTACCTACTCTTGACATAAAACTCCCCTTAGAAAAGCTTTCTATAAATTATCATAGATATATTTAATTAATATATGCTACAAAGAAGCTCTCCTCCCAGATGGGCTTGACGAGCTTGTTTACCTGTCATAAGACCTTTTGAAGTGCTAATTACATTTATCCCTAGCCCGCCAAGAACGTTTGGAATTTCATCGCTTTTTACATAAGAACGACATCCTGGTTTAGATATACGTTTTAAGTAATGCAAAACAACTTCTCCCTTTGGGCCATAACGTAAATATACACGAATAGCTTTGCGTGCGCCTTCACCGGTTACCTTATAATTATTTATATATCCTTCTTCTTTCAAAATTCGCGCAAGTTCAACTTTTAACCTTGAAGAAGGAACATCTACTTTTGTATGTCGTGCTCCTAAGGCATTACGAACACGAGTTAACATATCAGCAATTGGATCCATAACAATACTTTCTCTTTATCATTAATTTTGATTTATGTTAAGTTCTAAAATTTACCAACTCGCTTTTGTTACCCCTGGAATTTGTCCTTCCAGAGCTAAACTGCGAAAACAAATACGGCATAAAGAAAACTTACGCAAGTACGCACGAGGTCTTCCACAACGCTTACACCTATTGTAAGCACGTACGCTAAATTTCTGTTTTCTGTTAGCCTTAATAACCATCGATTTTTTTGCCATAATTAAATTACCTAACAATTTGTTTATAAAGCGAAGGTTATAAAAACTCCAAACTGCTATATAAACTTACTTTTAATGTTCTTAGTTAGTTCGAAAGGGCATACCAAAATGACGTAACAGCGCACGAGCCTGTTCATCTGTCCTAGCTGTAGTAACGATACAGACGTTCATTCCTCGTGCCTTATCAACTTTAGCAAAATCTACTTCAGGAAAGATCAATTGATCACGTAAACCTAAAGTATAATTACCTCGTCCATCGAAAGACTTGGGTGAAATTCCGCGAAAATCACGAACTCTTGGAAGAGCAACGCTTACTAATCGATCAAGAAATTCATACATACGATCATTTCTAAGCGTAACCATAGCACCTATAGTCATGTTTTGGCGAAGCTTAAAAGCAGCTATTGATTTTTTAGCACGAGTAATTACAGGTTTTTGTCCAGTAATAGCTGCTAGCTCATCAGCTGCTACATCTAAAACTTTAGCATTATTTGAAGAAATAAAATCGCGCCCTAAGCCCATATTAATGATTATCTTTTCCAATCTAGGAACAGCCATAGGGTTAGTTAAACCAAACTCTTTCATTAAAAGAGATGCTATTTGGTCTGAATATTTTTGCTTTAATCTTGGTAACATAAATCAACACCTAATCTTGTTAAAAATGAAACCTAATTAATTAAAAACCTAACAAGGTTTTAACTAATTATCTTTTATGGCTTTAAGTTTAGAAACAGGTATAAACGCCTCTGTTTCTAAAACACCACCTTTTATACCGCGAGTTGGGTTTGGCTTTAAATGATGTGTAACTAGACAAATACCTTCTACACGCGCCTTACCAACACTATGATCTACTTCTATAACACGGCTTTTCTTACCTTTATCTTTACCTGAAAGAACCACAACTAAATCATTTTTCTTAATATGACTAATTTTTGAAGTAGACAATTTATTTTTATTTAAAGCTTTCAGACCCATTTCTATATTACCTCCGGGGCTAGCGAAACTATTTTCATAAATTTTTTTTCGCGTAATTCACGGGCAACTGGGCCAAAAACACGAGTACCTATAGGCTCTCCATCTGCTTTAATAAGTACAGCAGCATTTTGGTCAAAACGTATATAAGTACCATCACGACGGCGAACCTCTTTACGAGTACGAACTATCACTGCTTTTACTACTTGCCCTTTTTTAACAGTACCATCTGGGCTTGCTTCTTTTACAGCAGCAGTAATAACGTCACCAACAGAAGCTTTTAATCCAGTACTACCACCTATTGGCAAGATCATAGAAATTTTTCTTGCACCTGAATTATCCGCCACATCTAAAATCGTTCTCATCTGAATCATAGCGTTTCTCCGTAAGGTTTTAACAAATAAAACCTGTATTAATATACATATTAAAACTGCATACTATAATGTAGCCTTCTGCAAAACTTCGGCTACTCGCCAACGCTTACGAGATGAAAGTGGGCGTGTTTCGATAATTCTAACCTTATCACCAATATTACACTCCACAGTAGTGTGTGCCATAAACTTAGTGCGCCTTCTAATATAGCGTTTATACTTGTGATGGCGAACTAACCGATCAACACGTACTACCACTGTCTTCATCATTTTGTTACTGACAACTATGCCGACTTTTTCTGCACGACGACCCAGTTGCAAACTACTAGAGTTTGCTTCAGGAGTTTCTTGTATTTTGTTATTTTCTTCTGACATAAAAAACCCAAACTTTGATTTCAAGTATTTTAAACTTCTAGCGTTGTATCTTTAATTCTCGTTCGCGAGCTATAGTTTTCATCTGAGCAAGCTCTTTTTTCTGCACACGAACCATTTTAATTGCGTCAACTTCCCCTAAACTTTTCTTGAAGCGTCCGCGGAAAATTTGTTCTGTTAACTCATTCTCACGTGCTTTAAGTGCTTCACTATTCATTTCACGAATTTCTTTTATTTTCATAATACTCCTGTTTCCAATTCAGCACGTGAAACAAACTTGGTTTTGATAGATAACTTACTAGCGGCTAATTCCATTGCTTCTCTAGCAGCTTCTTCAGTTACACCTTCCATTTCAAACAACACACGCCCTGGTTTAATAACTACTACCCACCCTTCTGGGGCGCCCTTGCCTTTACCCATACGGGTTTCTGCAGGTTTTTTAGTAATAGGCTTATCAGGGAAGACTCTTATCCATAATTTCCCACCACGCTTTACAGCGCGTGTGATAGCAACACGAGCAGCTTCAATTTGTTTACCTGTAACCCAAGCCGCTTCCATAGCTTTAAGACCATACTCACCAAAAGCAACAGTAGCACCTCTAGTAGCTTTACCAGCCATTCTTCCACGTTGCTGTTTACGATATTTCATGCGTTTTGGGATTTTATATTCCGCCATTTTCTACTCCAAAAACAAACTATAAAACCTCTATCAAGCTCTTACTATGTTTAGTTTTATAAGAACCTTTTAACGTCCTCGAGTACTTGCTGGGCGCTCTGTCTGAACCCTACGATTATCAAGTATTTCCCCACGATAAATCCATACCTTTACACCTATAACACCAAAAGTGGTATAGGCTTGGGCAAATCCATAATCAATATCAGCTCTCAAAGTATGAAGGGGTAATTGTCCATGTAAATACCATTCTGAACGAGCTATTTCCGCGCCCCCTAACCTACCAGAAACCCTAACTTTAATACCTAATGCATTAAATCGTACAGCACTATCAACAGATTTTCTCATAGCTCTACGAAAAGCCACTCTTTTTTCTAATTGAGCAGCTATTTGCTCGGCTTGGAGTTGCGCATTTAACTCTGGTCTACCAATTTCTTGAATATTTACAATAACATCTCGTCCCGTACGAGATTGTATTTCCGCCTTAAGCTTATCTATTTCTTGGCCTTTACGACCAATAATAATACCTGGGCGCGATGTATGAATAATAATTTTGAGTTTATTTGCAGCTCTTTCAATATCTATATGAGAAACCCCAGCACCTGCAAACCGTGTTTTTAACTCTCGTTTAAGTTTTAGATCTTCTAATAAAAGCTTACCGAAGTCTTTTTTAGCGTACCAAGTCGAACGCCAGGTACGATTAACTCCTAGTCTAAAGCCATAAGGATGTACTTTTTGACCCACAATTACTCTCCAACTCTAAATAAAGTTTCTTATTTTAGCTAATTTAATTTAATTAGCTATTTAGCTTTGGCAGACTCACTCGAAACAACAACTGTAATATGACAGTAATGACGTCGTTCTCGATAAGCTCGCCCCATAGGGGCTGGACGTACACGGCGTCGCCATTTTGTAATTCCAATATCAACATGGCAATTGCTAACCACCAACTTTTCAACATCTACAGAAATATTATCTTTATCTGCCTTTTGTACAGCATTAGCAATTGCTGAGCGTAATACCTTTTCAACAGGCCTAGCAGCTCGCTTGTTAGTAAATTTCAATACAGCAAGAGCATCACTTACATTACGACCTCGTATTGTATCAATTACTAACTTAGCTTTTTGTGCTGAACCTTTTATATATTTTGCAACAGCATGGGCTTCCATTGACTAAACTCCAAATTAAAGCACAGTATTATTAGTATTCTTATTTTTTACCAGCTGGCTTAGCAGCTTTTTCAGCTTTATCACCAGAGTGCCCCTTAAAAGTGCGTGTAGGTGCAAATTCCCCTAATTTATGTCCAACCATATTTTCAGTAATATAAACAGGGAGAAATTTTTTACCATTATGCACTGCTAAAGTATGGCCTATCATGTCTGGCACTATAGTCGAACGACGAGACCACGTTTTATGTACTTTTCTCTCATTCGCTTTATTCATTTTTTCAATTGCATTTATTAAATGCCGATCAACAAAAGGTCCTTTTTTAACAGAACGTGCCATGATTTACCTAAACCTCTACTTCCTACGCTTAACAATAAATTTATCTGTTCTCTTATTATTCCTAGTTTTATAACCACGTGTTGGTTGGCCCCAAGGAGTCACTGGATTACGTCCACCGCTAGTTTTTCCTTCACCACCACCATGAGGATGATCAACAGGATTCATTGCTACACCACGAACAGTAGGTCTAACACCTAGCCAACGAGAACGACCAGCTTTGCCTAGAGAAACATTCTCATGTTCAATATTACCTATTTGCCCTACTGTTGCCATACACTCGACTTTAACTTTACGAATCTCTCCGCTTGGTAATCGCAGTTGCGCCCATTCACCTTCTTTAGAGATTAATTGGGCCTTTGCTCCAGCACTACGTACCATTTGTCCGCCTTTACCAGGACGCAATTCAACGTTGTGAACTTCCGTTCCCAAAGGAATATTACGTAAAGGTAAAGCATTTCCTGCGATAATATCTGCTTCTGGGCCAGACATTATAGATTGCCCTACTTGTAAACCAACCGGAGACAAGATATAACGCTTTTCCCCGTCAACATAGCTAAGTAGTGCAATACGAGACGAACGATTTGGATCATACTCTATAGATACAACTTTTGCAGGAATACCAAACTTATCACGCTTAAAATCAACTATGCGGTACAGCTTCTTATGGCCACCTCCACGATGGCGAACGGTAATATGGCCAATATTATTACGTCCAGAACCGCGTTGCTTAGAAACAGTTAAACTCTTTAATGGCCGCTCTTTTGTTAACTCTTCATTTGTCAAATAAGTTTGATATCTTCGTGCTGAAGAAGTAGGTTTTAGCTTTTTTATCCCCATAACTTATTTTGCTCACTTAATAAAATATATAATTTCGGAAAGCCTATCTAAACAATGTCACCGTATTCAACAGCTTTTTCGCCTGCTTTCAAAGTAACATAAGCTTTGCGCCAATCAGATTGACGGCCTTCAAAACGTCCGCGACGTTTCATTTTTCCTTGATAATTAGCAAGACGAACTGACTCAACTTCTACCTTAAAGATAGTTTTAACCGCATTTTTTACTTCTATCTTATTAGCAGATTTGTCCACATAAAATGTTAATTGCTGTTTTCTATCTTGCGAACTTTCCTTAAACCCATGCTTTTTGTTTGTAATAACAGAGCCTTCCTTCAGCCGAAGTGCCTTGTCTGTAATAACAGGGCCTTTAATAACATGCCATACTGAACGCATTATCCCTACTCCCTCTACTTAAGCAATATTTCTTGCAATTGAACAATAGCGTCTTTACTAAAAACTAATTGTTCATGGCTAAGTAGATCATATATATTGACGCTCAAACTAGAAACACGTTTAATGTTTGGAAGATTACGCACTGATAAAGTAAGATTACGATTATCTACTATATCCACCAATAGTGCTTTTTTCTCTAAACCTAAACTACCAAGGGTTTTGATAACATTTTTAGTCTTGTGATCCGATAAGGTAAGGTTCTCTACTATAGTTAAGCCACCTTCGCGCAAACGCTCAGACAAAACAGAACGCAGTGCACCACGACGCATTTTTTTCGGTATTGAATAACTCCAATCACGAGGTCTTGGGCCATGAACATTGCCCCCACCTTTCCAAAGAGGAGTTCTTATAGAAGCAACCCGAGCGCGACCAGTACCTTTTTGTTTCCACAACTTACGACCGGATCCAGAGACTTCACCACGGGTTTTAGTGGAAACTGTGCCTTGCCGTTGATTAGCAAGATAGCACTTTACAGCTTCGTAAATAAGAGCCTTGTTAAGAGGTACAGCAAACACAGCATCGTTAAGCTCAAGCTCCCCAACCTCTTGGTTCTCTAAATTCTTGACTTTTACTACAGCCATTTTTCTACTCCATTAGTAGGATTATAGAAATATTATTTCTTTTTCCTAATTAAAACATAACCACCTCTTGGCCCAGGAATACTGCCTTTAACCAATAAGAGATTATTTTCCACATCTACTTGTACTATTTGTAAGTTTAATATTGTTTTACGCGCCACACCCATATGCCCAGCCATTTTTGTCCCTGGAATAACTCTTGAAGGAAAGGCTGATGCACCAATAGAACCAGGAGCACGATGAAACATTGACCCGTGTGATGCTCGACCACCGGCAAAACCATGGCGTTTAACAAAACCTGCAAAACCTCGCCCTTTTGTGGTGCCAATTATGTCAATTTCATCGTTAGCCGTAAATTGCCCCACTAAAACACTATCACCCACCTTGGTAACATCTTCGGAGTTTTCTAAACGAAATTCTCGCAAAATACGTGTTGGCGGTATAGGGTTTTTACCACGCGCTTTCGACTTATCTGTTTGACCAAAATGACCTAACAGAGGTTTAGAAACGCGTTTAGGAGTACGATCTTCAACTAAACCCAATTGTACAGCTTCATAACCATCTCGCAAAGCAGTCTTACGTTGGACTACTACACAAGGGCCAGCTTTAATTACTGTCACACAAGTTACTGTACCATCTGGTGCAAAGACTTGTGTCATTCCTATTTTTTTCCCAATGATGCCGTTAACCATAAACTAAAACTTAGCCTCACTGTAAACATTTCTTAGTTTTACAAAACATTAATGCCAAAAAACTTACTTATGCTCTCTACCAAAAGCTTTAATCTCTACATCCACGCCAGCAGGAAGATCTAACTTCATTAATGCATCAACTGTCTGAGGGGTAGGATCTAGAATATCCATTAATCTCTTATGAGTACGTATTTCAAATTGCTCACGAGACTTTTTATCAACGTGAGGAGAACGCAAAACAGTATATTTATTTTTTACTGTTGGCAGAGGTATAGGGCCAGCAACCCTAGCTCCTGTACGTTTTGCTGTATCAACAATTTCTGCTGTTGATTGGTCTAACACTCGATAATCGTAAGCTTTTAATCTTATTCTAATTTTTTCATTTAACATATACTTAACTCTATTCAATAATTTCAGAGATAGTGCCAGCACCAACAGTTCTGCCACCTTCACGAATAGCGAACCGTAAGCCCTTATCCATAGCAATAGGAGTAATTAAAGTGACTTCAATTGCAATGTTGTCACCAGGCATAACCATTTCTACTCCTGTAGGTAAATCTGCTACTCCTGTTACATCTGTTGTACGGAAATAAAATTGTGGACGGTATCCTGTGAAAAACGGTGTATGTCTTCCACCTTCTTCTTTAGTCAAGATATATATTTCTGCTTTGAACTTGGTGTGTGGTTTTATTGATCCTGGTTTGGCTATTACTTGTCCTCTTTCTATTTCCTTACGATCCACACCTCTTAGTAATAACCCTACGTTGTCTCCAGCTCTTCCTTCATCTAATAATTTCTTAAACATTTCTACACCAGTTACTACTGTAGTACGAGTATCTCTTATCCCTATGATTTCTACTGTTTCACTAGTCTTAACAATACCACGCTCAACTCTACCAGTAGCGACAGTACCACGACCTGCAATAGAGAAAACATCTTCAACAGGCATTAAGAAAGGTTTATCAGTATCACGAGCAGGAGTAGGAATATAAGAATCAACAGCATCCATTAATTTTTCAACAGTCTCTTCCCATTTAGCATCGCCATTTAGTCCACCTAAAGCAGAACCACGAATAATAGGAATGTCATCACCAGGAAAATTATAAGAAGAAAGAAGTTCTCTAACTTCAAGTTCAACTAAGTCTAAAAGCTCTTCGTCATCAACAGCATCTACTTTGTTCATAAAGACAACCATAGCAGGAACACCTACCTGGCGAGCAAGTAAAATATGTTCACGAGTCTGAGGCATAGGGCCGTCTGTAGCAG
>JAHFUF010000773.1 GCA_023265235.1 Blastocatellia bacterium | reverse complement strand
ACTGAATAGCCTCTTTTTTACAAAGGAATGGTCAATCGGCTCAAGCTATTTATGAAAAGATTATAGCAATAGATCCAGATGATACAGAAGCCAATATGAAGTTAACAGGGCTTTATTGGCGATTTGGTGAGATAGAAAAAGCCAAACAAGGACAAGCTCTTTATCAAGGCCGCCATACAGATACAGTAGGTGAAACGCTACGTCGAGACTATTTAAGAAAACACCCAGAACTCTATGCCACTTGGCCTTGGCGGGAGTTTGGAGATAATCCCATAGGTTCAATGCCATGATTAATATAAATAAAAATGCTCTTGCTCACATATTCACAAAACTATTTAGTCGTAAGCTTTTTATTACACCAACTACAATAATTTGCCTGCTGTCATTGGTAACAACAGTGTATTTGATGATGCAAACTCTACCAGCAGTTAGTGTAGTAGTACGTAGAGTAGATGTTAATGGACAAATACAAACTTCTGTAAGGCAGATGAATGCTGAAAATGTAACAATTAACGGTAATGCTTCTATTACAGGAGGATTATATATTCCAGGAACTCCTACAGTAAGATTAAATGGTAAGCTAAACTTTGGTGGAACAGTAGAGGGTAGCGGCAATCCTCAGCCTAATAATTATGAAATAACACTCAATGGCAATACAACTCTAGGAAAATTATTTAATCGTATTGATCCAGCCCCTTTACCAACAGTGGCTGAGCCACCAATAGGTACAGGAACTCGTGATGTAAACATAAATAACTCAAACGATCCAGTAGGAGATTTTGCAACATTAAGAGATTTAACTATTAATGGAAATGTACCACCAATTACAGTATCAGCAGGTACTTATCGCAATTTTACTGCTAATAATGGTGGGTTTATTTTAGGAGTATCAGGAGCAACTCAAGCATCAGTCTATAACTTTAATCGATTAACTTTGAATGGAAATGCTCAACTACAAGTATTAGGGCCAGTAGTAGTTACATTAAAAGAAAACGTTACATTCAATGGAAGTGTAGGTAATAGTGGTAACAGCAATTTACTAACATTAAAAGTATCAAATGGAAGTGTAACACTTAATGGAAATGCCAGTTTTAGTGGAACAGTAATAGCACCATCAGGTACTGTTACTGTAAATGGTAATTGCTTTTTAACTGGTATTGTCATAGCGGACAGGCTCACAGTAAATGGCAATGGGATTGTACGTAGTCCATCATCATCTACCAATCCTCCAAGTTTAACCATACAACAACCTGTTAATAATACTATTACCAAAAATAACACTATAGCTGTTAACGGTACAGTAGTAAGTAATTTTGCTCCTATAGTAAAAATAAATGGAGTAGTAGCAACATTAAATGGCAATAGCTTTACTTCTACTGTAACTTTAGCAGAAGGAACTAATACTATAACTGTTGTAGCCAAAGACCTTTTTAATAAAGAGAGCACAATAACAGGGAGTGTCCCTCAATTTACGTGATGAAGTATGCAGTTAGCAATAGGAAATTATATGCTCGTTTGAGTATTCAAGATAAGAAAAAACGAGGATATAATGAATTGGGAAACACTATATTGCCCAAACCGACATTGCTTATATTATGGAAGCCCGTTCAATAAAGGGGTTTTAGTGAAAGATGGCTCAAGCCATGGAAAAAAACAAGCTTTATGCAAAGCTTGTGGCAGGAGAATCGCTTTGACTTATGCAACAGCATACTACGAACTAGATGAGGATAGAGCTATTTTTGAGATGGCAGTGAGAGCATTAGCAGAAGGAAATTCCATTCGTAGCACAGCAAGAATAATAGAAAAAGACAAAGACACTATATGTGATTGGTTGAATCGAGCCGCACAACAATGCCGATTAGTAGTACTATATCATTGGCAAAAACTGCACATAAGTGAATGTCAACTGGATGAATTATGGAGTTTTGTTCATACCTGCATAACAACATCTTGAAAGTGCAAAGCTTTGGTGTGAAAGCTATGGTGATGCTTGGGTGTGGATAGCATTTGCTCCTGTTTGGCGATTGGTTATTGCATTTGTAGTTGGTAAACGAACCCAAGAACAAGCCGATCTGCTACTGGCAAGAGTTCGTGCTGTGACTGATGATCACATACCATTTTTTACCAGTGACCAATGGGGTGCATATGACCAAGCACTCTTAAAAGCGTATGGAGAGAGGTATCAACCTCAGAGGCAAGGCCATAAAGGACGCTATCCATTACCCCAACTTCGCCCAACTCCAGAACTTTTATATGCTCAAGTAGTAAAGCGGCGAGAAAAAGGAAGAGTGGTTGAAATAACACGCAAAATTATCTTTGGAGATGAGGAAGCGATAAAGAGCAAGCTTGCTGATTCTGCAAACAGTACAACTATAAACACTAGTTTTGTTGAGCGAGATAATTTAACTTGGAGAGAACGCAACCGCCGATTGACACGAAAAACTACAGGATTTTCTAAGGATTTAACATGGATGGAAAAACAGTTTTGGCTATCTATGGCTTATTACCATTTTTGTTTGCCTCACAAGAGTTTGCGCCAAAAACTGCCCGAATTAAAACCGACAAGGGGTAATGGTAGCCCTCAAAAGTGGAAACAAATTACTCCTGCTATGGCTGCTGGCATGACTGATCATTTATGGACAACTTCTGAGCTATTGGGATACAGAGTACCTGCACACTTTTTAGATACTTTAGACTCTATTGCTCATTTATTTCCTAGACTTGATGATTCTAACTGACCGATACTTCTCATCACGTAAATTGAGGGACACTCCCGAAGCAAACAAAACCGTAAATAACAAACACAGTAATAAAACAGTTCTTGTAGGTGTTAAAAGTTGTCTCATAGTTATTTCTTACCT
>JAHFUF010000772.1 GCA_023265235.1 Blastocatellia bacterium | reverse complement strand
TATGGTTACTGGAATATAAAAATAATATTTTCTAGTAAATATTGCAGCTATTATCATAGAAATAAATTCTGTTAAAAAATAAATATTTGGATATAAACTATCAACTATTTGTAGTAAATTAATACTATCTAGTTTCTCTGCAATGCTTTCTGAAAAAAAGAATGTTTCTAGGTTTACTGATTCTCTTAAAGTATTAAATGATAGAAATAGTAATAGGATACCTTGAGCCATTTGTTGAACTGTAATAAAAAAAAGAAAAAACATTACAGCACTTTTAATAAAATTATTTGATTTATTATTAAATATTATTTTTATACTTTGAAAATCTACTTTTTGCTGTTTTAATATTTGTAGAAAAACAATTATTAGTACTGCATATATAACTGGTTCAGCAGCTAAATTGATAATAATAGTTGTTAGACTTAATATCATAGCTAAAAAGTCTAGTATGAGGGAAGAAAAGATATTTTCTACTTTTAAGACATAAATTATTATTTGTACGCCTGTTAAAATCAAAAGCGGCAGATAAACAATTAGGCTAAAACGAGTTAAGCTAATAAAATTACTACAAAAATAGCTCCAAGCTCTTTTTAATACTAAGCTAGCACTATTAAACTCTGATAGATTTGGGTAGTTCACAAAATAAGCCTCTATAAAAACCGGACAAAGTTTTATTTAAACTTGTGTCTAACTTGTTATAATCCTAATTTCATTTTATTGCAAATCTGGACTTTAAGAAAATAAGAAAATGTCAAAATCCATATATTCAGCTATTTTACTTTTAGTTATATCAAGTGTTCTCACTTTACTCTTTATTGCTTGTACAGAAACCAACCAAGCGCAAAGCGGACAAATAGTTTCATTGGATGGAAATATGAAGGGAAACTACACTTATGAAGTAGTTAAAAGTTCGCCTCATGACACATATGCTTTTACTCAAGGGCTGATTTTTCACGAAGGCGCTTTCATAGAAAGCACTGGACTGCAAGGTAAGTCTAGTCTAAGGCGTGTAGAGATTGAAACTGGTAAAGTATTAAAAAAAATAGATGTTCCTGTTGATTATTTTGCTGAAGGAATGACTATTTTCCAAGGTAAAATCTACCAACTCACTTGGCTTAATCAAAAAGGCTTTGTTTATGACTTAGGTACTTTTGAGAAAGAAAAAGAGTTTTCCTACTATGGTGAAGGTTGGGGATTAACTAATGATGAAAAAAACCTAATCCTAAGCGATGGAACAAACAAAATTCGTTTTGTTGATCCCTTTAATTTTGAAGTATTAAAGACTATTTCCGTATCAGAAAATGGTCAAGCAATAACTAATATTAATGAACTAGAATATATCAAAGGAATGATTTTTGCTAATATTTGGCAAACTGAAAGAATTATAGTAATAGATCCTAGTAATGGTAATGTTACAGCCTCAATAGATCTAACAGGGTTACTTAAGCCTGAAGACCGTGACAGCCAAGTAGATGTACTAAATGGTATTGCATATGATGCGACTAAAGATAGACTTTTTGTTACTGGCAAACTTTGGCCTAAAATATTTGAGATCAAGCTAAAGAAAAAATAATTTATTCGCTTATTTTTATTGAACTTCTCTGCCTTAGCTACATTGCAGAGCTACTAAATTCTGAGGGTAAAGGTATCCTTAACCTAGCTTCACAGCCATGAGTATTAGGGCGATTTTGTAGAGTAAGTGTCCCGCCATGTGCTTCAGCAATCTGTCTAGATAAAACCAAACCAATACCAGAACCTTGGGGTTTAGTAGTAAAAAACGGCACAAAAAGGTTGGCAGTGTTGGCTAGTCCCATTCCTTCATCTTCTATTAATATTTCTAAATGATTATTTACTACTGTCCAACGCACAGCTACTACTCCACTAGTTTCTAGTGAAGCATCAACAGCATTACGTAGTAAGTTTATTAAAACCTGGTCTAATTGGTCGCCATCGGCTTCTAGCATTAAGTCTGGCCCTACTGAAAGTGCAATATTTAAGCGGGTTTCTAACCTAACGACTCTTTTAATCCATTCACCTACATCTAGAGGCTCAAAGCGCGGTTGAGGAAGGCGGGCAAGTCTAGCATAAGACCCCATAAAACGATTTAGTGCTTCAGCACGGCCAGCAATCACGGAAAGACCATGTTTTATATCTTCTTCCCAATCAGGAGTTTTACGAATTAGCATATTTTCTAAACTACCAGCAATTGACTTAATTGGTGCTAGTGAGTTGTTTAACTCATGCCCTAACACACGAACTAGACGTTGCCAAGCTTGGCGTTCTTCTTCTCTTAATGCGCGACTTAAATCTGTTAAAACTAGCAGTTGGCTAGAAACACCTTTTTCTCGAAAAATACTACGACGTATCTCCCATCGTCCTGCTTTACCACCAGGAAATGTTCGACTTAAAATGGAATTAGCTTCCCCTTGCAAGCACTCAACTAAGCTTAATTGCTGAGCAGTTCGTCCTAGTAGATGCTCCAGAGGCTGATTAAGTAATTTTTCTCCTGCGCGATTAACTAGTTGTAAGCGTTGTTCGCTATCAAAAGTAAAGATTGCTACATCAATTTCTAGCATAACTTTGCGTAGGAGAGCATTTGCTTCTAGCGCGCCTAGTCGTTGCTCCCTAAGGGTTTCAGCCATAGCATTGACTTCTAGCATTAACTCCCCAAGGATGTCACCGCGTCCAGCACTACGAGCACGAATAGAATAATCCCCTTCTCGTAAAGCTGCGAGTAAGTTAGTAACAGTTTGTAAGTTAAAAACCATTCGCCTAACAACAGAAAACGAAAAACCTAACCAGCAAGTAACTATCACCAAACTTAGTGTCCAGACCACTTTAGGGCTATAACCTCCTCGCCAAAG
>JAHFUF010000771.1 GCA_023265235.1 Blastocatellia bacterium | reverse complement strand
TTGTCCTTTAATTGTTGATAAAACGTCGTCAAGCTGGCTAAACCGGGTTTCCCAGATCTTTCTGAACTGGCTCAACCATTTATCAATCTCTTTCATTTTTTCAATTTCAAGAGAATAAAAAATTTCTCGTCCTTTTTGTTCCTGTGTTACAAGCTCGCATTCTGTCAGTATTCGCAGATGCTTGGAAACGGCTTGCCTTGTGGTATCAAAATGTTCGGCAATGGCATTGGGCGTCATTGCCTGCAATGCAATTAGGGCAATAATTGCCCGCCTTGTCGGGTCGGCTATTGCCTGAAAAATGTCTCGTCTAATGTCCATAATTTTATATGTGCCACCACATGGTTGCTAATTAAATGCAATTATATGGTTGCATAAATATTTTTGTCAAGCAGTCTTTTGTAAGTGATAAATGTATGGAAGTTTTTGATAGTTTCGGCTTGTTGGTTGCGGTTCTATTTGTCTTCACAGCAAAATGGGTGTTTTTAAATAACGCCCCGAAAAGGTATATTCCAAAAATATAATTAACTAACTTATAGTAAAAACAAGGCTTACAAATATGTATTCTAACGTGTGCCAAAAGATGAAATTAAGAGTGTTTTGACATTTTGATTTTGGCACAGCTTTTGGCTCAACAAAAACAGTGGATTCTATATGTATTATTACTAATGCTTAATAGTGAGTCAAAAAGTGTAGTATGAAATCTTTAGAAACAAAACTTGATCGTTTTTCAGGTCTTGAACGATGGTTTATCAATATTCCTTCTTTTCCTAATTAATTTTGGGAGATTTTATTTTTTCCAACTCCCTAAAGATGAATACTGGAAATAAATGGCTAACAAATTGATTCATCAAATACCTAAAGTTGCTTCTAAACTTAGTGTTTTGGAACAGATGTTGAATAGATGTTGAACAGATCTTTTAGTAATTGCGTATTAGCTACAAAATTTACACTCTGGAGGCTTGGTTTTTTATGAGTATATTTTACTTAATAACTACAGCACTGTACATAATTGCTATTTACGACATACTTAATAGCAAGCGTCGTACCTTAGTCGAAAAGATTGTATTGATTGTTGCTGTAGTAGCTTTTCCTGTTGTTGGTTCAGCCATCTACTTATTAGCATTTCGTGAAAAAGAATAATTTAATTAAAGTTAACAAAAGTAAATAGGAGCAAGTCCTACTAAAAATTCAAAGAATTTTAGCAAGTCTTGCTCCTATAACTGTTTTATGCAATCAATAAAAAATAGTTAAACAGTATTTGACTTACGTTAGCATACTAGAAATGTACTGTAGGTTTGGCTGTAAAGGTTGAGAATGTTCCATTTTTACCTTCAATTTTGTTAATCCTGTAATCAAATCCAAAGGAAAACTTAGGGCTAATACGAAACTCTAAACCACCACCAGCATTTAACCCAAATCGAAGATCGCCTTGACCAGCAGAAAGACCTCGTGAGCGTAGCTCAGGCCCTATAGGTGCTAATCCTCCTACTTGTGCCCCGTTAAGTAATGCATTAAGCAGGCTACCTAGTGCAGGGTTACTAACAAATTTACTGGCATCAAAGTCCACTAGCTTTTGGCTACTTAAGCCTACGTATGTACCTAAACCAGCTATTACATAAGGACGAACATTATGTTTATCTAAGGAAAGCATAGTATACTTAAAGCTTGCAGGTACAACAGTTAATACAGTTAAGCGTTCTCTAACTTTATTAGTTATAGGTAAAGGAGAAAGCAAATTATTAATCCCTGGAGGGTTTCCTAGTGCAGAATTTAACGCACTATTGACTAAAGCAATGACTCCAGAAGTGTTTTGTTGTGTAGAAATAGTTCTTTGTGCCCCAACCATAATTTCATAAGAGAGTTTTCCACCAGGCATTTTTCTTAAAGGTAAATCAATAAACCCTCCAGCAAAAAAACCTTCATTAGTTTTAAATGGATTTTGGCTACCACCTATTAAAAGGCCAACTTCAGCACCAATTTGACCAAGTTCGGGCAATAATTCTTTGGTAGTACGAGACTCAGCCGGGGCTGGTCTAATTTTTGGCGCAGGGAAATTAACTGGCGTAGTATTATTGACTATAGTAGGGTTACTAGGGTAAGTATTTGTATAAGCAGGTTGTTTGCTAACAGTTACTAGTAATGCCTCTAGTTTTTGAACTTGTTCTTTTAAGGCATCAATTTCAATTTGTTGTGCTTTAAGTTGTACATTCATTGCTTCTAGTGAGGGGCTAGAGTTATTTGCTTCTTTGTTAATGTCAACTGTGTTTATAGCAATACTTTTAGTAGCATTAGCAGCATTTTCTGATAGTTGTATTTGTGAATTTTGCTGCTGCGCATAAGCAAAATTTGGGCTTAAGATAGAAAAAAGCACTACTATAAGTAAAACAAAAGTAGAAGGTTTGGACATAGACAGGTCTCCTTATCAAGTTTGGGTATATTTACACGCGCACGAGTAGTAGAGAGCCAATGGCAAAATGTGTGCCGATAATAAAAAAGAAAGCAAATAAGCTAGGCAATTATTGTAAATACATAACTTTTTAAATATTAATATTTTTTAAATATTATTTATTTTATGGTAGTTATAAGTGGGTTTTTATTTAAAAAATTGTTTTATTAGAAAATATAAATAATTTTCTGTATGGTAAATTAATTTTGTGTGTAGATATTTTGTGAGGATTATTTCTCAAATAGGTGAGGATTATTACAAAAAGGTAAAGTTTGCTAAATTTGCTAGGTTTGCTAAATTTGCTAAACACCTACTAATAAGCAGCTAAAATAGTTAAAAGCTGTAAGGTGTGGAAACCAGATAGCAAATAAACTAAAATCCTCAAATCTCATTGATAAAATCTCATTGATAAAATATAG
>JAHFUF010000148.1 GCA_023265235.1 Blastocatellia bacterium | reverse complement strand
CATTTGGTTTAGTTAATGAAGTTTGGGCTTATGAAAACTTCTTTGAAAAAGTCCTAGAATATGCTGCAAACTTTACCGCTCCTAATTCTGCCGTTAAAGCAATTGGTCATATTAAACGAGCAGTTCAATCAGGCTTAGAAATGGGTTTTCACGAAGGATTAGCCCTAGAACGCGAACTCCAACAAGAACTCTTTACTAGCAATGATGCAAAAGAAGGCTTGTCGGCTTTTATAGGAAAGCGTAAAGCAATTTTTCAAGGAAAATAAAGCCCTACAACCCAGCCCTAAAGCCCAAGCCTTTACAACCCCAGCCCTAAAGGACTGGGCTATTATCAAAAGCCCCTCTGGGGCTAATTGCTTAAGGATTAGCTTTTAAAGTTTATGTATGAAAATATCACTCTAGTAAAAGAAAACGCTGTTCTATGGCTAACACTTAATCGGCCAGATAAGCTAAATGCTTTGGTTGGTACAGCACGAGAGGAAATCTTTGCTGCTTTAACTGAAGCGGGCGAAGACGAAAGCGTCAGAGCAATTTGTATTACTGGAGCAGGAAAAGGTTTTTGTGCTGGCGGTGATATAAATTATATGGCAAACCTTCAAGCAGATAATAACTTGGCTGCTTTTGAAAAACTTTTAGAAAGTGGTCGCCAAATTGTTACCAAAGTCCGTTCAATTGAAAAGCCTGTAGTAGCAATGATTAATGGAGTTGCCGCAGGTGCAGGACTAAACTTAGCTTTGGCTAGCGATATTCGTATTGCTTCTAGTTCAGCGCGTTTTAGTCAAGCTTTTATCAAAATAGGGCTTCACCCTGATTGGGGTGGGACATTTTTTCTTCCTCGCTTAATTGGTACTGCCCGTGCTTGTGAAATGATGTTTACAGGTGATGTGATTGATGCTCAAACAGCTTATCAAATAGGGCTAATCAACCAAGTTGTGTCAGATAATGAGTTACGCGCAAAAACCGAAGAATTACTACAAAAACTAGTGTCTCGTCCTAAACAAGCTTTAGCACTAGCCAAACGTGCTATTTATCAAGGAGTTGAATATAGTTTAGCTGAGGCACTAGACTATGAAACTAAGGCACAAACACAGTGTTTTCAATCTGAAGATGCTAGAGAAGGCATAGACGCTTTTCTTACACGTCGTGACCCCAAATTTAAATAGGTAATTAGTAGGTAATTAATTAATGGCAATTCACTTTAATAGGATTCTTCCTAATCTTTATGTTGGCACTGTCCCAAAAACTTTTGATGATGTAGAAAGATTAATTCGTGAAGTAGGCGTAACAGCAGTAATTAATCTGCAAACAGATGATGATTTTGAATGGTATCAAGTCGATTGGCCAAAAATTCAACAATACTATAAAAAGCAGAATATAGAAATAATACGTAAACCAGTACAAGATTTTCAGTTAGAGGATCTAAGAGACAAATTGCCAGAATGTGCTTCTTTAGTAGATGAATTTGCTCGCAATGGATATATTATTTATTTACATTGCACGGCTGGAATTAATCGTTCTCCTACAGTGGCCATTGGCTATTTATATAGTTATCTTGGATATGATATGGAAGCAGCAATTAGTGTGGTAAAAACTAGTCGTATTTGTGATCCCTATCTAGAAGCACTTTATTCCGCAAAATTTAATATTTAACCAATTAAAGGATAGTTATGATTGAAGTTATTAGTATATTAGGAGCAGGAACTATGGGACATGGTATTGCTCAAGTTGCTGCTATGGCAGGCTATCAAGTCTATTTATATGATATTAAAGAAGAATTTGTTACACGAGGGTTTTCTAGTATTAAAAGTAACCTAGATAAAGGTGTAGAAAAGGGTAAAGTAACAAGTGAAGCACGCGATCAAGCTTTAGCTAAAATAAAAACTACTATTGATTTGTCTGAGGCTGCAAAACCAGCCAATTTAGTAATTGAAGCAGTACCAGAATTACTAGAACTAAAACGTACTATTTTTGCTAAGTTAGACGCGTTCTCTTCACCAGATTCAATTCTTGCCACTAATACTTCTTCTTTAAACATTAGTGAAATTGCTGTCGCTACTAAACGCCCTCAATTAGTTTTAGGTATGCATTTTTTTAACCCTGTTCATATTATGAAACTCTTAGAGATTGTTCATACTACAGAAACTTCTCAAGAAACTATACAAACTGTTTTAGAAGTTAGTCGTCGATTAGGTAAAGAGCCAATACTAGTTAAAGATAGCCCAGGTTTTGCTTCTAGTCGTTTAGGTATTACACTAGGACTTGAAGCAATGCGAATGGTAGAACAAGAAGTTGCTAGTCCTGCTGATATTGATAAGGCTATGGAACTTGGTTATAACCATCCAATGGGGCCACTAAAACTAACAGATTTAGTAGGCTTGGATGTACGCTTAAATATTGCTGATTATCTATATTCTACCTTGGGGAGCGAAGTTTTTCGCGCTCCAGAAATCCTACGCCAAAAAGTTGCAGAAGGTAAATTAGGCAAAAAATCCGGCGAAGGCTTTTATAAATGGTAATTGAAGGCAAAAATATTCAAATTAATTTTAGGGAGAAAGTTTAATGTACGAAAATATTATTTTAGAAACTCAAGGCCGTATTGGGTTTATCCGTGTTAATCGTCCTAAAAAGCTTAACGCACTAAATATTCCTACTCGTGAAGAAATCCTCCAAGCACTAGGAGAACTAGGGAAAAATGATGAAGTTCGAGTAGTGATTTTTACTGGCACAGGCGAAAAAGCTTTTATTGCTGGTGCTGATATTAGTGAGTTTGAAGGTCGTACAGCACTAGACCAACGAAATGTTATGCGTGCTACACGTATGTTTGATGCTTTTTCAGAATTTCCTAAACCTGTTATTGCTATGATTAATGGCTTTTGCTTAGGTGGTGGTTGTGAAGCAGCATTAAGTTGTGATATTAGAATTGCATCTGATAACGCCAAGTTTGGTCAACCAGAAATCAATCTAGGCATTATTCCTGGTGGCGGTGGTACACAGCGTCTAACTCGCTTAGTTGGAGAAGGTAAATCTATGGAGATGGTTTTAACTGGCGATATGATAGACGCTACAGAAGCAAAAGCACTTGGCTTAGTTAATCATGTGGTTCCTTTTGCAGAATTAGAGCAATTTACTTTAGCAATGGCTAATAAGATTGCAGAAAAAAGTCCTGTAGCCCTGCGTATGGGCAAAGAGTCTGTCAAAAATGCTTCACGTATGAATTTACGCGAAGGCTTAGACCAAGAAATAGACCTATTTGCTCTTTGTTTTTCTAGTGCAGATAAAGAAGAAGGGGTAAAAGCTTTTCTAGAAAAACGTAAAGCAGAATTTACAGGGAAATAATTAAATAGGGATAGAAATAAAATGTAAAGGTAAACAAGAATGAAAACTATCAGGATCGCAAATGGTCAAGGTTTTTGGGGAGACTCTTTAGAAGCTCCTGTGCGTCAAGTAGAAGGCGGGCAAATTGATTACCTAGTATTAGACTACCTAGCAGAAATCACTATGTCAATTATGCAAAAACAACGTGCTAGAGATCCTAAATCAGGTTATGCCCGGGATTTTGTGCCTTTAATGGAACGGATTCTACCAGAATGTTTAGAACGTAATATTAAAGTAATTGCTAATGCAGGTGGAGTTAATCCTCGTGGCTGTGCTGAGGCTATCGTAGCAGTAGCTAACAAACTAGGTTTAGGCGATAAAGTCAAAATAGGTATTGTTGCTGGCGATGATATTATGGAGTCACTTGATGAATTACTTGCTACAGGGGTTGAGTTACGTAATATGGACAGCAACGAAACCCTTTCTACTGTGCGTCCTCAAATTCAAAGTGCCAATGTTTATTTTGGTGCTTGGCCAATTGTTGATGCCTTAAAACAGGGGGCGCAAGTTATTATTACAGGTCGTTGCACTGATACAGGTTTGACACTTGCACCAATGATTTATGAATTTGGATGGGCAGAAGATGATTGGGATAAACTAGCAGCAGGAACAATTGCGGGGCATTCTATTGAGTGTGGCGCGCAAGCCTCTGGAGGGAATTGCCAAGTAGATTGGGAAAACATTCCAGATTTAGCCAATGTTGGTTATCCAATTATTGAAGCTAGCGAAGATGGCACATTTGTTATTACTAAACATGACAATACAGGCGGACGCATAACTACGGCTGTAGTTAAAGAACAACTTGTTTATGAAATGGGCGATCCTGTTAGTTATATTACTCCTGATTGTGTAGCAGACTTTACCACTATTCATTTGGAAGACTTAGGAAGCGATCGAGTAAAGTTTTTTGGTATTAAAGGCCGTCCCGCTACAGAGTTTTATAAAGTTTCTATTAGCTATCAGTTTGGTTATAAAGCTGTAGGATCACTAGTTTATGCTTGGCCAGATGCTTATCAAAAGGCAAAAGCAGGCGATCGTATCCTTAGAGCTAGGTTAGAAGGCTTAGGTTTAAGCTTTGACGAGACTTTAACAGAGTTTGTTGGTGTAGACGCTTGTCACGGTCTAGGACTTTCTGGTGAGCCTAGTGCAGAAATTGCTGAAGTTCAAATGCGTGTAGGGGTTCGTAGTGCTAATAAAGCGGCAGTAGAGCGTTTTACTAAAGAGCTTGCTCCACTAGTTTTAACAGGCCCTCCTACAGTAACAGGTTTTGCTGGTGGACGACCAAAAGTTGAGGAAATTGTTGCTTATTGGCCAGCTTTAATGCCTAAAACTTGTATTAATCCAAAAGTGGAAATAATCTAAACTTCATCAGACCAAACTAGTTTTATAATAGGTTTTTCACGGTTAACGCGCTCTTTAGGGTAAGAGAGCGCGTTTTGTATATAACGCACTCCTTCAGTTGTTACATCCCAATTCATATGACTATGCCCAAAAATGTGAGTAGTAGATCTAATAGCTCTAATTTGGTTATCTAATCGTACACATCCAGCAACTTGAGGTAATCCCTTAAATCTTAACCATTTTCGACTAGGTATTAACTCTTGTCTAGGTAAAAAGTGAGAAAAAGAAATCACTTCTTTAGAATAAGATTTAATACGATCTTGGTTTAAGCTCAGGAAATGATTAGCAATAGAATCAACACTTTCTGGCCATTTGCAAAGGTAAAAATCTGACCAAGAGTCTAAGCGGTCTAAATCAGGGTTTTTATCAGTATCAAACTCTTTTTCATACCATGAAAATAGTGGCACAATTGTGCATTTTTCTAGCTCAACAGGACTAGTGTAAGCACCTATTTGTTTACACAATTCAATGATATTAAAAAACTTGTCTAAAGAATGCTGGTTTTCTCCTCTAACCCAAAGCTCATGGTTTCCTGGAACATAAAATAACATCTTAAACTTAGCCTGCAACATCTCTAAAGTATCTTTGACTAAGCTTAGATTATGACCAATATCACCTGCTACGATTAGAGCATCATTTTGATAAAGAATGTTGGAAAGTTGTGTAAGTAATAACCAATTGTCTTTGAAATCAGTATGAATGTCGGAAGTAGCAAAAATTCGCATAAAGGGTAAACGATAGGTTTTTAACTTTTAATTCTTTGAAGCCCCTGTAGGGGCTTTCGATAGTAGCCCAGTCCTTTAGGGCTGGGTCTTAAAAGGTTGACGTAAGAAAGCGATTTTGTTAGATTAGAGCCAATTTACAAGCGGGTGTAACTCAATGGTAGAGTGTCAGCTTCCCAAGCTGAAAGTTGTGGGTTCGATCCCCATCACCCGCTTCAAGCATCTATCAAACTAATAACATTACATTATTCCTTTTACTAAACCACCATCAACCGCAACTGTTGTACCGTTAATATAGCTAGCACGTTCAGAGGCTAGGAAAACTGCGTAATCAGCTATTTCTTCTGGTTTGGCTAAACGCCCTATTGGTACATCGTTTTCCCATTGTTTAACAATTTGTTCTTGAGTAATTTGGGCTGCTTTAGCACGAATGTTAACTAATTCTTGTAGCCTGTCGGTTAATGTATATCCTGGGCAAATGTTATTGACCAAAATATTATCTTTTCCTAGTTCATTAGCTAGGCTTTTAGCTAGCCCAATAACCCCAGCACGCAAGGTGTTAGAGAGAATTAAATCATTGATAGGCTGTTTTACAGAAATAGAAGTAATATTGATAATTCTGCCCCATTTTCTTGCTTGCATATGGGGAATTACTAGGCGACAAGCATGGACTACGCTCATTAAAATCAAATCAATTCCTGGTTGCCAAGCTTCAGGAGGAGTACTTTGGAACTTTGTAGCATGTGGCCCACCAGAGTTGTTAACTAGAATATCTATACGACCAAAGGTTGCTATAGCCTGATTAACTAAGCGTTCAATATCTTGAAGTTTAGTGACATCAGCAGTTAGTGCAACTACATTAACTCCATATTTTTCTTTAATTTGAGAAGCAGTTTTTTCTAAGACCTCAGTATTACGAGCACAAATTACTAATGAAGCTCCTTCTGCGGCGAGTCCGCAAGCAATAGCTCTACCAATACCTTGACTTGCACCAGTCACAATTGCTACACGGTCTTTTAGTCCTAAGTCCATAAAATCTCCTAAGTTTATATCTATGGAATAATCACGTTAGTGACGTCTGATAATAGCCCAGTCGTTTAGGGCTGGGTACTAATAAAAGTTTTGTAAGTCCAGTCTAAAGTGTCTTTGAGGCTTTGTTTAATATCCATTGGTTTCCAGCCTAGCTCTTTTTTAATCTTGTCACTAGAAGCATATTGAATCTTTCCATTAAAATCTTCTATCATTTCGCTGGAAATCTGTCGAGGTGCGCCAGTAAGTTTGTTTCCTAGCCAATCAAAAAGAGGAATAATACCTGCAAATGCTACAGGAATCTCAAAGAAAGGTAACTTGACACGATTATCTAATTCTTTAGCCAGCTTTAACATATCGTATAACCAAAAAGCTTGATCTGTAGCCAAGTATCTACCATTAGCTTTGTCGTTTTCATAAGCAAGCAAATGCGCCATAGCAACATCACGAACATCAACATAACCTAGTCCAAAACGAGGTACAGCAGGAAGTTGACCTCTTAGGGCTAATTCAAAAGGCTGAGTGGTAGGAGTGTGGCGGTAAAACCCCGGCCCAAGCACACCAGAAGGACAAATTGTTACTAGGTTTAAGTTATTTTTTTTGGCAAATTCCCAAGCCTTTTTCTCTGCTTCAGTTTTAGCAAACATATAAGGGCTAGCGGCTTTATCATTCCAATTCTCTTCTGTTAAGGGTTTAGAAGCTTGGCTATCTGAACCAATAGCAGCAACGCTAGAGGTAAATACTACTTTTTTTACTCCTGCATCCTTACAAGCTTGAAGTACATTAATTCCACCAATTACACTAGGGTCTATAATATCTTTTTGGGGATTGTCTGAAATAGTAGTGTAAACAGCAGCTACTTGGAAAACTCCGTCCATTCCCTTTGTCGCACCCACTAATGTTTCTGGTTTCATTATATCAGCAGCAATTATCTCTACTGATAGCCCTTCTAAAGGTTTAATAATTTCTTTGTTTTTTGGATCTCTAACAGAAGCACGGACTTTATAACCTTTCTCTACTAGCAAACGTACTAATATATTACCTACATGCCCATTAGCACCTGTTACCAATACATTTTTCATGGCAAATATACCTGCTTAATTAGATTAAAAAGCTTTTAAACAGCGATATTAACATATAAGCACTTTATTAATGAAATATCCTGAGAAATACATCAGAAAGATACTAGGGAAAACAATACTTTTCTTTCACACATAGTAAATAATATAAAGTAATAAAAGTACAAAATTTAATAAAATCTTAATGAGTTGTAAGTGTATAATTGCTTTGTAAGCGTGTATGAAGAATATGTCACCAATTATTAACTTTATTAATTACTTACAACATAATACTAGCCAAACACAGCTACGCTATATTGGCTATTTAGGTGCCTTTGGTGGAGTTGGGCTAGTAACGACTTTTTACAGTTTGGTTTTTCCTGCTGTTGGCCCTGCAACGATTGCTTTAAGTTTTCTGCTGGTAGTTTTAATTACTTCTATTATTAGTGGGCTAACTTTTGGTATTATTGCTTCGGTCTTTAGTGTGTTGAGCTACCAATACTTTTTTCTTTTTTCTGGTAAGTTTCCTGTAGCAGATTCTAAGGGGTGGATAGATTTTTTAGTTTTTTTGGTAACAGCAATTGTTACTAGCCAATTTTCTGCTGCTGTTCGTAACCGTGCTTATGAAGCAGAAAAAGGTAAAGCAGAAGTCTCCGAACTCTATAAATTAAGCAAAGAAATAATTGCTACTACTGATTCCATTACGGCTGTTTCATCAATTGCTAAGCAGGTTAAAGAGATATTTAAGTTTAAGTATTGTGCTATTTTTTTACAGGAAGATAATAATAGCTGGCAAAAACTAGATGCTGTTTCAGAAACTTCTAGTGCTAGGGCTTTTACTCCACTACAACAAATTGTTGATGAAGTTGGCAATACTAGCGAAGTAATGCTTGACACTTATGCTTTGAAGAATAAAAAAAGCAAGAAAACCAAAAACAAAGAAAATACCCTTTATGTACCAATAAAAATAGGAGATAGTGTTAAGGGAGTAATGGTTGTGATTTCTACTGAAATAGAGCGAGGCACAATAGAAGCAATTACTGGGCTAGTAGCACTAGCTTTAGAACGTGCACATTTTCTTCAGGAAGTAAGTAGGGCTGAAGCCTTGCGTCAAAGTGACGAGTTAAAGTCTGCAATTCTTGCTTCTGTTTCTCATGGGTTACGCACACCACTAACAGCCATTCGTGCCTCTATAGATAACCTATTACAAGATGATATTGGTTGGGACAGTGATATGCTTAAAGAGTTTCACTTGATTATTAGTGAAGAAACTTATCGTCTAACTAGAATTGTACGTAATCTACTTGAAATGGCTAGAATTGAAGGTAATAGCTTAAACCCTAATAAACAGTCCATTCACTTGTCCGAGTTGGTAGGAGAAGTCTTAGATCGCTGTTCAATTGTGACCCGTAATCATAAAATAAAAGTAGATATACCAGATACCCTACCTTCAGTACTTATGGATTTCCCTATGATGACAGAAGTCCTTACCAATTTAGTAGAAAACGCAGCTAAATATAGTACTGAGGGGACAGAAATTAAAATTAGTGCTATTAGAGAAGGGGATCAAATGATAATTCAGGTTAAAGATCAAGGCCAAGGAATCCCCTCAGATGACTTAAATCATATTTTTGACAAGTTTT
>JAHFUF010000770.1 GCA_023265235.1 Blastocatellia bacterium | reverse complement strand
AAAAACCATAGATTTTCAATTACCAAATAATCCTAAGCCTGAGAAAAAAGAGGTTTATATCCTAGAAACTAAAGCCGAAAGCCTTCCTAAAGAAGAAAAAAGACCTATAGAAAGGTTTTACTTTGATTCTAAAACAGGATTATTGCTTCGCTCTGATATAGACACGGAAGTTCTTGTAGCAGGAAAAAAAGAAGTAACCAAAAATGGAGTTACTTTTACAGAGCATGTAGTAGAAGTGCAGATTGTTCCTATAGAGATTTATTATGAGAATTATAAAGAAATCGATGGGGTTAAAATCCCTATGACCACTCGCCAAGCAATTTCAAGTAATAATATAATTATAGAATTTACTACTGTAGAACATAACAAGCCTATTGATGACAAGCTTTTTTCTAAGCCTGTAAAATAAAAAAGGTGCCATCTAGATGACACCTAATAAACGCTTTTTCTAGCAAAATCTATTTATACTTTACAATCAATACTGGCCGGTAACCCGTCAAATAGTATTCCCCACCTGCAAGCAACAAATAGTCGCTAGCTCTATTGTTATTAGAATTATTTTGAAATCTTAACTTAAACTGAGTAACCCCTAGTTTATTTACCTGATCAAACGCAGTAGCGTTAACCGTTCCAACAAGAGATGTTCCAGCTTTATTATCAATAGGAGCAGCAAACATTACAGCGTTACTTGCCGAAACGCTAGCTTCAAAATCACTTGCGGTTAGTGAGCAATTCCCACCTAAGCAACCATTAGAAATATCTGCTACTAAAGCACCATTACTAGTCCAAGGATTACCAAGGCTAGCTTGAGTATAGAAAAGACGTAATTCAGCAGATAAAATAGTTGCATTATCAGGTATAGAAGAAGTATCAAAAGAAACTACTCCTCTTAAAGGCATGTCGGCATTATCACCAACGTAAATATCTATAGCTACTGAATAACCTCCTGTTGTTGCTGTTGGTGAGAGTGTTGCTACATAGCCATCTTGCCCACCTGTTGAAACAACGGTTTTAGCCATTGGTGCAGGGTTAATTGTGTAGTTATAAACCTGTATTGATGAAGCATTATTTGATAGGTCTAGCCCATAAACACTAAGCGTTGTGTTGCTTTGTAAAATAATACTTCCGTTATTAGTGATACTCTTACGGTTAGTATTACTAGTATTTGTTGGATCGCTACTATCAGTAGTGTAGTAGATTGTCCCTGATTCATTAAGAGACAAATTGACTGTAACTGTGGCATCAAAAGTACCTCCAGCAGGAGAAATGGTAAGAATAGGTGCGGTTGTATCATTTACTGGTGGTGGTGGCGGTGGTGGTGGAGTATTTTGTTGTTGTGAGAAAAATCGCCATATTTCATTGCTTGCTTTAGGGCCTTTAGGATCAGTAAAAGAACCTGCTGTTGAGCCTCCAGACCAAGCATGCCCCATACTTTGAATAAGCCATTTTTCCATTAATGAAGTACCATTAGGTGCGTTATAAATAGAAGTTGTGTAGCTATAACCACCACTTACGCTACCATTTACAGTAGTTGCTGGTGTATCAACAATATTATTATTATCAGTTGCATCATCAGCTAAATCATTTGTTTGTGCCCATTGGGAGATTACTTGATTACCATTAGTTGTATTTACTGTAAAGTCACTTGTGCCATGAAAAACAATAACTCGAACTTTACGTGCAAAGCTACCCATTGCTTGATAGGCTGCTGTCCCTTGCTGATTAGGGTTTGGGCCACCTTGGCTTTGTGCAGAAAAAGCATTATTTAAACTTGTTGCAGCTTTATATTCTAGTCCAGAGGCTACTGCAATAGCAGAAAAAACATCAGGATAAGTTGCTCCAAGTACCACTGACATGCCTGCACCAGCAGAAAACCCCACCACATAAACTCTTGTATTATCAATATTATATGAAGTTGCTAGTTTTTGAACTATAGCTACTAATAAAGAAGGTTCTCCTGAACCTCGTGTTTGACTAGCAGCCTCAAACCAGTTCCAACACTTACTTTGATTTGCATTAGATGGTTGTTCAGGATATACCACTAAAAAGTTATTACTATCAGCAACAGCATTCATTTGTGTACCAGCCGCAAAATCATCTGGGGTTTGAGTGCAACCATGCAACATCATTACTAGAGGTACAGCAGTACTACTATTGTAGCTACTTGGCACCCAAATCTTATAATTTCTTGAACCAGCCTGATTGCTTACACTATCAGTTACCCATGTTCCTGCATAAATTAAACTAGGGGAAACCAAAAAAAAATATGCTACTGCAAAAAGAATAAGACAAAACGCCTTTCTCATAAAACTATCTCCCTTGTTTTGATATAGTAGTGATTTCATGATTTATAAAAATGAACGTTCGTTTATTTTATCGACAAAAGAAAAATAAAGTTGCTTGATGAGTAGATAGAAAATGAGTAAGCCAATTAACTTAAGCTACAAAGTACTAGCACAAAACCTTTGACTTTGTGCTAGTTTACTTCTTAAAACTTTAGTTTTAATGAGAATTGAAATTGTCTTGGATCAAAAAGTGCTGTTGGAGGACTCTTAAAACGTCCTTCTTCAAATGTTACTACGCGAAAGTTATTATTTACAGTAGATACATTTACACGATTAAACAAATTAAAAACTTCTGAAATTATTTCTAATTTCATATGCTCACCTAAAGAAACGCTACGAGCTACTCGTAAGTCTAGTGAAGCAAACCCAGGAGTTATACCAGCATTACGCGCAAGTGAACCTATTTGAGCAGGGCCAGGAATGGTTAATTGTCCATTTGTAATATTAACATTAGGACGATCAGTTACCGAAGACTGATCTAAGTTAGTGTCTGTGCCTGTCAAGATATTAAAAGGTCTACCA